>CAZXYA010000312.1:0-10894 GCA_964644655.1 uncultured Saprospiraceae bacterium
AAATCATAGTTCATAAATCATAAATCCATCTCGAATTTATTGGTTGATGAATTAGCCAATCTAAAGTAAACAGATTTATGATATAAGATGTATGATTGCTGATTTAAGATTTTTCGGGGAACTTTATCCCTAACTCTGAATAACTTAGCTCAAAGGATAAGGCTAATGTAATCTATAGTTTCAGATAGAAAAGGGAGAATTATCCGTGTCCCCTCATTTACTCATACGCTCATTTCCCCATCTATTCATTCCTAAAACGGAATATCCTCATCATTCATCCGAGAAGGTAAACTGATAATATTTTGGTCTGGAGAAGCACCGCCACCGCTGCCACTTTCACCTGGCAAATCCCCAAAGCCCATATCCTCTAATTCTGTAAACTTGGCGTATTTATCAATGAATTTTAGTTTAACCGTACCTAATGCACCATTTCTGTGTTTGGCAATAATGACTTCTCCTATACCTTTTAAGGATTGCCCCTCTTCATCTTCTAAAATTTGGTAATATTCTGGGCGATAGATGAAGGAAACTATATCCGCATCCTGCTCTATTGCTCCCGAGTTGTGGATAATGAAATTATTAGCTACAAAGTTGTGTTCCTTTTCAACATGAATATCATAGGTCATTTCCTTTCCAATATGGGTAATGGATTTTATTTTTTCCCATTTAATATCGCTATTCGCTAAATCTTTTAAATCGGCTATCTCTAAGACATTAGCTACTCGATTTAAGCGTTCTCTGGATAAATTGCTTTTGTACAGAGCATTACCACAATAATTGGTATCAATCGCCGCTTGAAAGCTTCTTTCCGTAAAGCCTTTTTCTTTTTTGAGTACCTTAATTTTATCCCAAATAGATTTAGCGATAATGTCTGTATTGGTATTTTGTTTAACGTCTGCTAATGAAGTAGCTAAGTCAGTCAATTTATCATTTTTGCTACCATAAATACCGATTTCTTTAGCAAATTTTAAGATATTTTCCTTGCCTGTAATATTCAAATGATAAACAGGTTTATAATCCGCTTTTGTTGTCTTCTGAATCGAGCAATGAATCGAAAATCTTAATAACAAAGATTTAATACCATCTACTAATTTCCAAGAATTGGAAGAATAATGAAGCTTAGAAGAACCCCTGCTTTGTCGAATGAAGACCCCACCATCTGTAGACCATAAATGTTGTAAGAATAAAGCAATTTGTTGAGTACTACTTTTAAAAATAGTTGAAGGAATCGTTTTTTCAAAAGACCTTGCCTTTTCTAAACCAACTTTAATAAGGAAATTGGAAAAAGGATGCCTAACCCCATGTGTCAAATGATAAGGAGCGGGTAAATAAATATGGTAACAATTTTTAGAATGGCTATCTTTTACTCTTCGAGGCACTATATTCCATAAATTTTTAGCACACTTTTCTACAATATCCAACGATGCGGCTTCCTGACTCGTATAATGTATAGGTTGTCTAGCCACATAGCAACCATCTCCAATCATGTGGGCTAATAAAATGATTTCTTGATCTTTTAAATCACTTTTTGATTGACTTGTCAGCCTCCGAGAGGTAGCTACATAATCTCCTGTTTTTAAATCTACTAGCTGTTGCCACCCATCAATGGTATAAAAAGGATGATTTAAACTCGTTCTAATTTTAAATCCTGACTGAGTCTCTACTTCAAAAATTTCTTTTTCCCCTGTTTCCCAAACATCTAGACAAGTAGATGCTTGTAATTTATATTGCTCATTCATCGCCATTACTTGGAAACCATTTGTTCCTAGTAATTCTTTGACAGGTTTATATTCACCTGTTTCAGGTAAATAAATTGCTGTATCGCCTGTAATACATTCCCGCAAATCTGATAATTGAGGTCGCTTCATCCCACCTCTTGTTTCTACCGCCCGACTCAACTGCGATAAAGCAATGACAGGCACATTTAATTCCTTCGCCAAACCTTTTAATCCTCTTGAAATAGAGGAAATTTCTTGTTCCCGATTTCCTTTATTTTCTCCGCCTCCCGTCATCAACTGCAAATAATCAATAACGACCATTTGAATGTCATGCTGCATTTTCAAACGCCGACATTTTGCTCTTAATTCAAAGATATTGATACCGGGGGTATCGTCAATAAAAATAGGGACTTCACTCATTTTTTCAATCACGCCTTGCAACTGTTGCCACTCAAAATCTTCTAATTGCCCACTTCTTAATTTACTACCAGAAATCTCTGCTTCCAAAGAAATTAAACGATTGACTAACTGGACATTGGACATCTCCAGAGAAAAGAATGCAACGCCTTTTCCAAAGTCCATGGCAGCGTTTTTCGCTAATGCCAAAGTCAAAGAAGTATTATGAGTGACCGTCATATCCTCTAATAGAAAGAGGTGATTTCCATCAATTTCAAAGCCATAATAATCATCTACCTTATCATATTCTACTTGAATGCCAGTTACTTGCCAATCAACAGGACTTTTCCAAGGATTTGGTTGTTTGCGCTTAATCTTTATAGGAATTCGGTCAATATCGCCATAAATTCTTAATCTATAAACGGTCGTTTCATAACCAATAGAAGCAATGCTCGCTTTTTTAGGTTTAAAAGAAGTTCTAAAGCCCAAAGAATCGCATAAAAATTTAATGTCTCTAGCTAATCGTTCATTTTTTTGAGTGATTTCTAAACCGTTAGATTGTACTAAATAATGTCCATCATTATCAATTAATCCAGCCAATAATTCCAATCTATTTTTGGTAGAATTAACTAAATAATCTTTCGGTATATGCTTATTATTTAAAACGCCTATATTCCGTAATTCTACTTTTAATGAATAACCTTTTTTTCCTGTATGTCCACCTGTGATGCCATATCTAGGGCATTTCTTCGGATTGCCTTCATATTGTTTTAATTGCAATCCTAAAGTATCGGCATATTCTTGCAAATAGGTAACAACTTCTTCATCCTTATTAGGAATTTCATTTTTGCTAGAAGTCCCATCTCCTAACCATAAACCTAGAAAATAAGGAGGCAAAAGAAGTTGCTTCTCTGGAAATTCTACGGCTACTCGATAGCCTTTATAATTAGATTTAAATTTCGTTGTTTTTTGAGAATACTCTTTGACATTAATATTTAAAATATCCCCTTGTTTGTGCGGCCCTTCATTGCGACTTCTTTTTAGAGAAAGAATATGGCTTTCATTCACCCGATAATCCATTCCTTTATTTTGGCGCACCCAATACATGCCTTCTCTTCCTCTAGCCAAGGAAAGTACTTTTCTAGGAGTAGAATCATCCCCCATTAATAAATCCCCCACCAATACATCTTCCACATTTTTCAAAGAACCATCAAACATCAATACTTTTGTCCCTTTACCAAGGCATTTTCCCATTCCTGGCCGTGCCGCCATAATTATCAAATCTGAAGGCTGCCAACCCGAGGTGATTCGATCTAAATCGGTAAACCCTGTTGGTACTCCCGTTAATCCAGCCTCTCGTTTAGATAGTTCCTCTAATGCTTTTAATGCTTTTCCTGCCAAAGTCCCCATACTTTCATAACTCCGACTTAAGTTTTGTTGGGTAATGTCAAACAGACCCTGTTCCGCATCATCTAGCAATTGGAAAACATCGGTGGTATCTTCGTAGGCATCTCGAATAATCTTGGTAGACACTCGAATTAATTCTCGCTGAATATGCTTTTGCGCAATCAAACGAGCATGGTATTCAATATTGGCGGCAGAGGCTACTCTATTTGTCAAACCAACCAAATAATAAGGTCCACCAGCAACATCTAATTCACCGCCTTTTTTTAACTCTTCTGTTACGGTTAGTAAATCAACTGGTTGAGAACGTTCAAATAAACGAAGAATGGCTTTGTAAATAGCTTGGTGAGCATCCGAATAAAAACTTTCGGCACGTAGTATATCAATAACAATAGCAATAGAATCCTTATCCAGCATCAATGCCCCTAATACGGCCTCTTCCAAAGGCAATGCCTGTGGTTGGACCTTCCCCATCACATAACTAGACAAATCTCCTTCCTTCTTTTGGGGGCGAAGATTGGGGTTCCATTTACCTGGTTTATTTTTATCCTTATCTGCCATAGTGCTGGTATAATTATTTGTGTAGTTGTCATTTTAGTAGGAATACAAAAATACAACCTAAAACTTATTTTATCTAATTAGCAAAATAAATATATGTTGTCAAAAATGTTGGTAACTCTACTTTTTAATGTTAATAACTTACCTTAATTTGTGACTTTTCCACAATGTGATGAAAAATAAGTACATATTAAAAAAAGTACACATTATGAAAAAATCCCCCCAATTACTCATAAAAATGCCGCATTTTAGCCATTAACTGGGCCTAATATAAAATATAATTAGATGTATAAATGCAGTAAAATTGCCTATTGAAAAGTAGTGTTGAAAAAATGTGGAAATTTTGTGTAGTTGGTGGAAATGTTTTCATATTTAAATAATAATAATATGAATCGAATCCTTTCTATAATCAAAAAAATTACACACTTTTTTTATTACAAAATTATTTAAATTTTAATTAAAATACAACTATTTGTTTTAATAATTAACGATGAATAACCATTATATTGTGTTTAGCTATTTAGTTACCAAATGAAGAAAGCATTATTACCTAAATTACCTAAGCATCCTTTCTAAATCCAATCCTTGTACTTACCTTCGCAGTTCTTTAGAACGTCAGATAAAAAACTGATAAAAATCCGTTGCTAATATTAATCCGTTGCTAATATTAATCCGTTGCTAAAAAAACTTAGCAACGGATTAATATTAGCAGCGGATTTGACGAGTTAGACGATATTTTAAGTACTTTCTTAATCTCCCTTTTATCTAATTAATGGGTTGATAAATAGATGTGTCTAGCGCATCAGATTAAAAAGAGAGATTTTATATTAATAATGTATCTAAAATCCGTTGGGAAATTAATCCGTGGGGGAAAAAATACGCCCAAAGGATTAGTTTCCCAACGGATATTTAAATATAGGGGTAAAAAATGCAGTATACAAATTACGATTTACAAGATACGATTGTCGCCTTAGCCACTCCTCCAGGCGTTGGGGCCATTGGTGTTATTCGGCTTTCTGGCAAAGAAGCGATTAATATTGCCAATGTTGTTTTTTCTGGTAAAAATTTAACCAAACAAGCCAGCCATACCATTCATTTAGGTACTGTCAAAAATGACGACCAACAAGTTATCGACGAAGTATTAATGTCCTTATTTGTTGCCCCAAAATCCTATACCAAAGAAAACGTCGTCGAAGTTTCTTGCCACGGTTCTAGTTATATCATTCAACAATTAATCCAATTATTTATCGACAAAGGCGCTCGCATGGCACAACCTGGCGAGTTTACTCTCCGAGCATTTTTGAACGGACAAATGGATTTATCCCAAGCCGAAGCAGTAGCCGATTTAATTGCTTCCAACTCCGCTTCCGCCCATGCTATTGCCATGCAACAAATGCGAGGTGGTTTTTCCAATGAAATTCAAAAATTAAGACAAGAATTATTAGATTTTGCCAGCCTCATAGAATTAGAATTAGATTTCTCCGAAGAAGACGTAGAATTTGCCGACCGCAGCGAATTAAAAGCCTTAGTTACTAAAATTCAATCCTTAATTAAATCCCTCATTGATTCTTTTAAATTAGGCAACGTCATTAAAAAAGGGGTCAATACCGTGATTGCTGGTCGCCCTAATGCAGGAAAATCCACCTTATTAAATGCCTTACTCCAAGAAGAACGAGCCATCGTCTCCGATATAGCTGGCACGACTAGAGATACCATCGAAGAAGTCCTAAATATTCAAGGCATCGAATTTCGCCTAATTGATACCGCTGGTATCCGAGATGCCCAAGACCAAATAGAAGCAGTTGGTGTGCAAAAAACGATGGAAAAAGTCCAACAATCTGCTATTTTAGTCTATGTTTTTGATGCGATGAAACTCTCACCCGAAGAAGTCCAAAAAGACCTCGAAGCGCTGCAAGAACCTAATCAAGCGATTCTGCTCATTCCTAATAAAATGGACTTAAATCCTTATTTGCGTCCTGATGAATATGTCTCTGATATAGTTCCTGCTAAAAATATTGTCACCACTTCGGCACTTAATAACATGAACATCCCTTACCTCAAAGAAAAACTCTATCAAACGGTGATTACCGAACAAATTAACCTAGATAATCCGATTGTCTCTAATACTCGACATTTGGCGGCTTTGCAAAATGCACATCATTCGCTGACCGAGGTATTGAATAGTATGGAAATGGGGGTGACTTCTGATTTTGTGGCTATGGATATTCGGCGGGCGCTTTACTTTCTTGGAGAGATTGTTGGGGAGGTGAGTACGGATGATTTGTTGGGGAATATCTTTAGTAATTTTTGTATCGGGAAATGAATAGGAATTCAATACATTAGCACAAAGTCGGACAAACCATATTTCGGATAATTTTGACCTAACAATTCATTTTAAGAATAATGACATATCCATAAACTTTCACCTATCAGAATGTTTATAATTACCTATTTATTTAATGATTGAAAACATTAATTTAAAATAAACAATTGCCAATCTAAAAAAGTTATCCGAAATAATAAAAGAGTTTACATAAATATTAAAACAAAATGATTAACTTTCCGAATTTTTAATATTAAAGAATAAAACAAATTGTCTAAAATAAATGCCTTAAATGATTGAAACTACTAATAAGATTAATGATGTGGATTGGAATTTTCCTAACTCTGGCAAAACAGATAGTTTATCTAATATTCACCCATATCCTGCTAAATTTATACCCGACATACCTAAGAATCTTATACGATTATTTCCACCTCCGAAAGGAAGTAGTATTTTTGACCCTTTTTGTGGAAGTGGAACGACTTTAGTTGAAGCTCAAAAAGCTGGCTATAATTCTATTGGCGTTGATTTAAATCCAATTGCCTGTTTAATCAGTAAAATAAAAACTTCTCCACTTCCAAAGAATTTAGAACAAATAGCAATAGATGTTATTGAAAAATCAAGAAAAGAAAATATTAATTTAGACTTACCAGAAATACCTAATTTAGACCATTGGTTCAAAAAAGAAATTCAAATAGAAGTATCTAAATTAGTATATGAAATCCATAATACAGATAACCCAGCAAGAGAATTCTTATTGCTAGCTTTATCAAGTATTCTTGTTAGAATATCTAACCAAGATAGCGATACAAGATACGCTGCTATTGAGAAGAACTTAGATAAAGAGAGTGTATATAAAAATTTTAAAAACAGTATTTCTAGAATTATAAAAGTAAAAAAAGGGCAGATTGAATTACCTAAATCACTAATAATAAATAAAAACATACTAAAAACTAATGTAATTGATATTCCCAACAAAATCGGATTAGCTATTACATCTCCACCATATCCAAATGCTTATGAATATTGGCTATACCATAAATACAGAATGTTTTGGTTAGGCTATGACCCAATCAAAGTAAAAAAAGATGAGATTGGTGCTAGAGCGCATTATTTCAAAAAAAATCCTCCAACTAATGAAGATTTCTTTAATCAAATGAAATACGTCTTGCAATTAATGTGGGATGGATTAATTCCAAATGGAAAAGCTTGTTTTGTAATAGGAAGGTCAAAAATACATGGTAAAATTGTAAATAACGCAGAAATTATTTCAAATGCTGCAAACCAAGTTGGATTCAAACAAATAGCAAAACTGGAAAGAGTTATTGCTCCTTCTCGTAAATCTTTTAATCTTTCTCATGGAAAGATTAAAATTGAACACATATTAGTATTTAATAAAAAAAATACGCTCTAAAAATGACTGAAATACAATTAAACTGGCATGACCATAAATATTTTCCTTATGAAAAAGAACTTGCAAAGAGAGAAATAGAAGCACTAATCAAACCAAATAAATTAACAGTAGAAGAAGATAAAGTTATTTTCAATGGTGAAATTAAATCAGCCAATTTAAATAGACTTGTTTACTTTGCATCTTATTCTAGCCAAGGAGAAACAAAAGAAACTTTGCAAAGGCGACTGGAAAGTTCTTGTACGAAAACAGGGCATCAGCGACGACAATCCACTAGATATTCTGTACATGGAATACATGAGTATAAAGGTAAATTTAATCCTCAAATTGTAAGAGGTATTTTAAATGTTCTTGATATACCTTCTGGCTCAAATTTAATTGACCCTTTTTGTGGAAGTGGAACTACTTTGGTTGAGTCAACTCATGCTGAGATTAATGCAATAGGAACAGACTTGAACCCATTAGCTATATTGATTTCAAATGCTAAATTATTAGCTCTTTCCAGCAAATCAGAAAACATTAAAAAGTACTTTAATAAAATAATAAATCATTTTAATGCAAATAATTTTATCGAAAAAGAAGATGAATATAGCACTTATTTAAAAAATTGGTTTCCTGAAAATTATTATTCCTTAATCGAAAGATTAAGAATTTCAATAATAGAAGAAGGAGGTAAATATAAAAATATATTTTTTACAATAACAAGTAATCTACTAAGGGATTATTCATTGCAAGAACCTTCTGATTTAAGAATCAGAAGAAGAAAATCACCTTTTCCTAATACTCCCTTTATTGAAGCATTAATTAAAGCAACAGATAATTTTTTAGATAATTTAGATTCATCCCAAAATATTGTTGGAAAACTTGAGCAGAAAGGACAAGCATATTCAGGAGATTCAAGGTCTATTTCAAAAAATACTAATAATTGGAAACTTAAACCATCTTTTGATGTAGCTATTACTAGCCCACCCTATGCAACCGCTTTACCTTATATTGATACACAGAGGTTAAGTTTAATATGGTTAAGGCTTTTGACAAAAGGGCAAGTCAGAGAATTAGAAGCACACCTAACTGGAAGTCGAGAGATAATAGGTACTAAAAAGAAAATTTTAATAGCCCAATTCAAAAATAATGAATGTGGTTTATCACCAGTTGCTTATAAATTCTGTAAAGACCTACAAGCTTCTTTAGGGGAAGATGATGGTTTTAGAAGGCAAGCAGTTCCCAATTTGATGTATAGGTACTTTGTTGATATGCAATTAATGTTTCGTGAAGTAAAATCAATAATGAAAGATAATGCTCCTTTTGCATTAGTTGTTGGTCATAATAAAACTACATTAGGAGGAAAACCTTTCGATATAAACACACCGTTGTTGTTAAAAGAAATTGCTGTATATGAAGGTTGGACACATGATGAAAGTATTACCTTACAAACTTATCAAAGGTTTGGTATTCACAAAAAGAATGCAGTCAAACACGAAACCTTACTAATCTTAAGAAATAATGAGTGATTTTTCAATTCACCCCAATGTTTATTCAACTGGAAAATATTCAGGATTGAGACCAATGCTTGAAGATATATGGATAAGGTCTCATACTCCTGGGGACGGAACTATCTATATAATATCAGGCTTTGCAAATTTCAATGGTGGAGCAAGATTTTATAAATCATTTAAGGAGCATACTGAAAAAGGAGGTAAAATAGTTTCATTTTTAGGAGGAAGTACTCACCAAAGATTATCCAGTAAACAAGTAGTAGAAGCTTTATTAGAATGTGGAAGTGAAGTAAATATAATAAATAGAAAAAGATTATTGCATTCAAAATGCTATGGAATAAATGATTCTAAGGGGCAAAGGCTAGTAGTTACGTCTGGTAATTTCACAGGACCAGGAATGTCTCAAAATGTAGAAGCTGCAATTCTTCTCAATAATACAGAAGTAAATTCTATGAATTTTTCATGGACAGACGTTGAAAATTCTATAAAAAACCAAAAATGGTTAAGATATAACCCTAATCTTGGTAATTTCCAGACCCCTGATTGGAAACTACTATATGATGAAACACCATCAGGTTTAAAGTTAGATATTTCAGATAATATTACATTAATCGTAATACTTGGGCATGCTGATACTGCTAGAATTCAAGCAAATGTAGGAACAACCGCAGCAAAAGGTTCTCAATACTTTTGGTTAAGTAAAGATTCTTTCGATTTTTTCCCACCTTTAAATATTAGAAATAATAGAGGCTGGAAAGGAACACTTTCAACAAAAATAAATTTAAGATATTCTGAATTAGGTATAACAAAAAAAGAAAGAGTAACTTTTGAAGCAGAAAATAATCTAGATTTTCGTCTAGGTACTGGTTTGTTAAGGTCAACAAAGCTTGCAGCAAAAGGGGATATTGCTTGTATATCTAGAATAGAAGAAGATTTCTATGAACTTAGAATTTATCCTAAAGGCTCTCCTATATTCCAACAATTACAAGCTCATGCTATAAGTTTTATCGGACATCAAGGAAAAAGATATGGATATATAGATAATCCAGAATTTGAAGAAATAACTAAAGTGAAATTAAAGAAATAATAATCCAGTTTCTATTTATTGATTAAAGATTCAGTAATTGTAAATAGCATACATAACATAAAAAAGGTCTTGATTAATTAGGGTGCTTTTTTGTTTTAGCTGAAGATTATTGATTAGCCTTTTCTGTAACTGCAATAATGTTTTGAATAGAAAATAATTTGCTGAAATTTTTTCGAGCCTCCCCTTTATCTCTACCTTCTATCTCTTTAGTTAAAATTCGCCCAGGTGCTGTTTTGTATTTAATTATATAGGTTTTGTAATCCATAAAAAATTGATATTTTTTATATTAATTTGAAAGTCAAACAAAAACGAATGATTTGAAGAAAAATTATTTATTTGAAGATTTTAATTTTAGATAGCTAGAGACATAAAAATTAATTTACTAGTTAAAAAAAATATTACTCCTAATATTAGTAAATACATTCTATCATTATCTTTTCCATACTTATTTAGTTCTTGGAAGAAAACTCATAATCGACTAATAATCAGTAAAATAAGTTC
>CAZXYA010000313.1:0-10841 GCA_964644655.1 uncultured Saprospiraceae bacterium
GTTCAGCTCATGCGAGATTAAATACCTATTTAATTAAGCACAAACCATGAACCGAACACCTTATTTTAAGTATGCCCTAATTGGGGGATTATGCCTATTTAGCTCGACGCTTACAGCTACTGAATCTATCCTTAATTATTTTCTATCTACTTCCTCTTTACTGAATAATGCCATTATAGACACAACTATCTGCGAAGGAGATTGTGTCTTATTTGACAAAATTGCTTATTGCGAAGCAGGGACTTATCAGTTAGGAGATGCCCGTGTTTTAAAAATAAATACCCTACCGAGCGTTCAACAAACAAGTTTTACGATTTGTCAAGGAGAAACTTACCCTGGACAAGATTGGGCAACAGAAGGCAACTATAGTTATCAGACTAGATTGGGGGCATGTGCCATAACAGTATTGGTAGATTTAGAAGTGGCACAACCTAAAGAAACCTACATTAACCAAGAAATTGACTATGGGGAATGTTATGATTTTGGGCCAAATACCTTATGCCAATCTGGAGAATATGAATTGAGGTATTTAACTACCAAAGGATGCGATAGTACGGTTTATATCAATCTTACCGTAGCTGAATTAATCATTGATACCCTATCGCCCGTAAGTGTCTGTGCAGGGAAAACTTATACTCCCGATGGCATAGATACGGTATTGACAGAAACGGGTTTATACCAATTTAATGGAACGAACAGCAATGGCAACGCTACTTTAACCCTATTAGATTTTCGGGTCGGAAGTGAAATTATTACCTATTTACCAAGAACTGCCTGTGAAGGAAGTCCTTTTAATTATGAAGGGGATGTTTTATCCGAAACGGGTATTTATGAATATAACTATACCAGCGTGAAAGGCTGTGATAGTTTGGTTATCGTAGATTTAATTATTGGCGAGGTATCGACCACTACTATCACTAGAACGATTACCCCTGATGAAGGCATTATTATCGGCAAAAATGTGGTGAATTTAGCAGGTAGTTATGAATTTATTTTTCAATCAGCAATGGGTTGCGATAGCATTGTTTTGCTAAATTTATCTATAGAGGGTGAGCAAGATTCAATTATTATTGATAATGAAGGCATTGCAGGAGATATTTGTACAGGTATTATCAATAGAAAACTATGTTTGAAAGACTTGCCTTTTGAAATAGGCGCCAATACTTTTTGGCAAGGTGGAAATTTTGATTTGACCTATACCGCACCTGATGGTTGCACCAATAATTTTATATTAACCTTAGCCATAGAAGAAAACATCAATAGATTGGATGAAACGATTTGTGCAAGAAGTAGTTACTTATTGAATAATATAGCCTATACCGAACCAGGTATTTATACAGATACCTTATTTTCCGTTACTGCCAACAATTGTGATAGTATTATTATTTTAGATTTAAAGGTCATGCCAACCAAAGATACCACCTTTTCGAAATCCATTTGTTGGGGCGAACCCTTTATGGTGAATGGGGAATTTATCAGCCAATCAGGCACTTATACCCAGCAATTTATAACGAATCATGGCTGCGATAGTCTAGTCACTACTATTTTAACAGTAGAGGGAGGTCCAAACCCAGATGTTGCCCAATTACAACTATGTGCAGGAGAAAGCTATACAGATGATATTGGTAATAAAGTATTTGTGAGCGGCTTATATAATTTTATGTTTGTCAATAGTGAGGGATGTGACAGTATGATAACTTTAGATTTATTGATACCTGATACGATTCGTTCAACGATAGATACTTTTTTCTGCCAAGGAGAAGCCTTTACTTTTGAAAACTTTGCCGTCACCAAAGGAGGCAGATATAGAGAACGATTTACGAGTATTTTGGGCTGTGATAGCATCGTGCAATATACCTTAACTGCTTTGGATTGCGAGATTAGTTCCATCCAAGACGCTGATACCATTATCTGTGGTGGAAATACAGGCGAATTTTCTTTTATGCTCATCAAGGGACAAGCACCTTTTACCTATCGTTGGACCTCCGAAGATTCCCTATGGAGCGGAGCAGGCGTGAATCTAAATTTACAAGAAGAAGTAGTGGAAGAAGGCTTACCCGGTGGTCTATATATCGTTACTGTAACAGATAGAAATGGACAAGAAGCCATTTTGGAAATAGAAATTTTTCGCCCAGAAATCATTACCACAGAATGGATAGTACCAAATTTAATCGGTAATCATCATTTAGCTTGTCACGGAGATACAACGGCATTTTTACAAATTAATCCATCGGGTGGTTTGCCGCCTTATCGCTATACTTGGAGTAATGGAATAATCGATACTAATCGGATAGAAAATGTAGCCGCAGGTAATTATATAGTGACCATTACCGATGATTTTAATTGCCCATTTACCATTAGTCAGCAATTAAGTGAACCACCGCCATTAAGGGTAGCAGCTACCATTGAAAACCCTGTTTGTGAGGATTTGACGGCTGGTATTATTAGCATTTCAACGATGGAAGGCGGTACGAGTCCTTATCAATATCGTCTTGAAGGCATCAATCAATTTTCGGACGATATGAATTTCCAAAACCTACCAGCAGGCGAGTACACCCTCCAAGCAGTAGATGCAAATGCTTGTCAAATAGACACCAATTTGCTGCTAATTGCCCCTGAAGTTTTGACTTTGGATTACGAATCGGATGTTTTGATAAATCTAGGGGATAGTTATGATTTTAATATCACCAGTTCAGGTACCCCACAAACCATTATATGGGAAGATACGGTAGGTTTATCTTGTACGGATTGTTTAGATATCGTAGCCAATCCAGTCGTCACTAGCACTTATACTTTGACGGTTACCTCCAAAGATAATTGTGCAACCACGATTCAAATAACCGTAGCTGTCTCCAATGAACGATACATTTTTGTGCCGAATGTATTTAGTCCTAATTCGGATGGTTTAAATGACTTTTTCACCATCTTTGGCGATCCAAGCGTTTCCAATGTGGATGTGTTGCAAATCTATTCTCGTTGGGGAGAATTGTTATATGAAACACATGATTTAGTTTTAAATGAGGAACGAAAAGGCTGGGATGGGTATCACCAAGGACAAAAGATGAATCCTGGTGTTTTTGTTTGGCTGGCGAAAATTTCTTTTATTGATGGGGAACGTGTGGTTTATAGTGGGGATTTGACTTTGGTGGAGTAATATTACTATTTTAAACAAAATCTCTAATTATCCTAGAAATTTGCTTTTTCTAGTTTAATTGCTAAATTTAGGCTTTTGAAATGGCAATTAATAAGCAAAAATTGTAATTTAAACCGTTAAATGAAAACTATTGAGATTTTTACACCTAAAGAAATAAGCTATGTTCCTTCAGCCAGAACTTGTGATTCTTATGCTGAAGCTGCGGCTGTATGCTTAGAACATCATGGTCATCAAAAAGAAATTCCCTTTAATATTGAAGGAGAAATAAGTCTAAATATCCAATTGAATTGGCTGAAAATTGACCAAAAAATTAGAGACAATTGGCTAGATTTGCAAGAAGCAACTGAATATGGAGCGATTTGTTTAGCAATTTGGACGGTACATGAAACGACTGATTATAAAATAATTCGGCGTTCTCCCAAATTGACAGGATTTGATTATTGGCTAGGTGATAAAGCAAGTGATTATCCTTTTCAAGATAAAGCCCGATTAGAAATTTCGAGTATTTTAAATGGAACAAAAAGTCAAATCAAACAACGATTGAAGGAAAAATTAGAACAGAGTAAACGAAGTGACCATCTGAACTTACCAGCGATAGTTGTTGTTGTAGAATTTAGTCGTCCTTTAGCAAAAATTCAATTAAAATGAATAAAGTTAGCCAAGTAAATAATTTGCATGAAAAAGCAATGAATATGGCAGAAGAAGTTTATATAGCTCAAAGAAAAAAGGATACAGAAACAGCAAAGAAATGGGCTAAAGCATCTTTTGAATTAGAAAAGAAAGCAGCAATGTTGCTAGTAAATGATTATGAATTAGAACCCACTCGTTCTGTATTATTTAAAGGGGCTGCTTGTTTGGCTATTAATGCCAAACTTTATCGAGAAGCTGAACAAATGATTGGTTTTGCATTATCTGGTAATCCTCCCGTAGAAATTGGCGCAGAATTAAGAAATTTACTACTTGAAATACATACCCGAAAACAACCTATTTCCTTAAAAGACCAATTGCTTTCCAATCAGATATATAAGTTGCCTAAAAACCTGCAACAAATGGTTAAGGATTTTATTGATTTTTTGGTTTATAAGGAATCGAAGCAGGCGTGATTTATATTTTGGATTTATAGTTTTAATAATTTTCAAATTGGGACATGAGAATATTTGGTATTTGTTGAGATTCTATCTTTAAATCAAAATATAAATTAGTTGTTTCTTAAATTAAAAACTATTTGAAATATTTTTTGTTTCCTAAAATTCCTTTTTCTAGTATTTAACCGAAAATTTTCATTTGCTATTAAAAAATCTCAGGAAAATCTATTCCCAAACTCCGACAAAAATCCCTCAAACACCGATACAATCCCCCAAAATTCATAAAAATCCCTATTTTTAGTCCATTATGAATAAAAGGACTATAAATATTGGATTACATATAACCATTTGGATACTTTTTTTACTCTTACCTTTTTTATTCTTACCTAATTCATTAGAGCGTTTTAATACAAAAAGTTGCCACCGTTTTTACTTTATCACATTTAGTGTACTGCTGGTGATACACTACTATTTTAACTATTATTTTGCTACCCCTCGGTATTATTTTAAACAGAAATATGTTGTTTTTATTGGGCTGCATATCGCTTTTATTATTGGTGTATTCCTATTAGTTATTTCTGCAAGTTTGTTTATAGGATCTTGTCTAAATCCAGATGTAGATCCATCTCTTAAAAATGCGGTTAAGGCTATATTGCCCCGCCATATTTTAATTTTTATTGTTTCCCTATTAATGGCTTTAAATGAAAGGTTAAAAGCAATAGATATCCAAAAAACGAAGACAGAGTTACAATTGCTTAGAGCGCAAGTTAACCCACATTTTTTATTTAATGTATTGAATACGATTTATGGACAGGCAATTATTAAATCAGACCATACCGCAGATAGCATTGCTAAATTATCCGATTTGATGCGCTATTCTTTAAAGGAAGCGAATGTGCCAATGGTTGCTTTGGAGAAGGAGATTGATTATCTAAAGAGTTATATTTCCTTGCAAAAACTAAGATTGACCGATAAAACGAAAGTCGATTTCCGCATAAAAGGCAATAGGAATACATTGCAAGTTTCCCCTATGCTATTCATCCCTTTTGTCGAAAATGCTTTTAAATATGGTGTGAGTAATGAGGTGGAAACGACGATTAAAATTATCATTGAGGTGATGGATAAACAGATCATTTTTTTGGTAGAGAATACAAAATTGTCCAATAGAGACATTGTAGAAGCATCCAATCAATTTGGTATAAAAAACGTTAAAAGTAGATTAGATTTAATTTATGGTAGTCGATATACATTGACCATTAAAGATACAGTTACTAACTATTTTGTTCAACTCAAAATTTTCACCTAGATGCTAACCTGTATTGCATTAGATGATGAACCAATGGCATTGGAAATTATAAAAGCGCATTGCAATCAATTACCCTTTATTGATTTGACGCATACTTTTACCCAAGCTTCAAAGGCTGCCAACCATCTTAAACAATTCCCTGTTGATTTAATTTTTTTAGATATTCAAATGCCTGATATTAATGGGATTAATTTCTATAAAAATATAAAGCAGGAAATAATGGTGATTTTTACGACTGCCTTTAGTGAATATGCAGTTGATGGTTTTCAAGTCAATGCAGTAGATTATCTGTTGAAGCCGATTAAATTTAATCGTTTTCAAACGGCTTGTGAAAAAGCCAACGATTATGCCAATTTTTTAAAAAGCAAACATTCTAAACAACAAAACACCTTGTTAGTTAGGGCGGATTATGCTTTGATTAAAATTCAATTTTCGGATATTTTATACCTTGAAACAATGGAAGATTATATTAGAATTCATTGTAAAAATAGGGATGCCGTACTCACTATAATGAGTATGAAAAAAATGATAGAGAAATTGCCAAAAAATGAGTTTAAGCGAGTGCATCGTTCCTATGCCGTTAACCAGCAAGCCATTACTGCGGTGAGGGGAAAAAATATATTTATAGGAAAGATCGTTATTCCAATAGGAAAAACCTTTGAAGCCGATTTTCTCAGCAATTGGCAATAACTACAACCACTTTTGTCTGTTTATTGCCCGACAATTACACCGTCCAATCTTATTAACTCCGATAAAATTCCTGTTTTTACCGATATTTTTTTTGGGTCTTTAAATCATATATTATATTTGAGAATACTTTGGTGATAATAGTGCTTCCAGAACTTGAAATTCTACTGATTCCCCATAGAATAGATTTAGTCCCTTTAGGGACTGTATATCGGTAGAAAAATTGGGAAGCGACCTCCTTTTTCTGTGCCGTTAGGTACAGTAGGCAGCTTTTTACATACCGTACCTAAAGGCACGGGGGAGAAATTCAAGATGCTAATGCAAATTTCTACCGACCTATTGTACCTAACGGCACAAAAAGACTAATATTCAAGTATTTTATTGGGTGAGTAATCGTAAGAACTTCAAGTTCTGGAAGCACTAAGCACAATTTCTAATCATCTAAAGTAAAAAAATAATAGAACTAAAAAGCATAAAAGATGAATCTACATTTGCGCTTATTTTTGGGCTTACTGCTCTTTTCCACTTCCTTATTGGCACAGCGAACCGTCTCTGGCGTAGTCAAAGGAGCAGATAACCAAGAAAGATTACCCTTTGCCGACTTGATTATCAAAGGCACTAGCCAAGGAACGTCCACCAATGTAGATGGCTTCTTTTCCCTAATAGACATGCCAGATACTGCTTTTACGTTGCAGGTTTTATATGTGGGTTATTCTCCTGTAGAAATTCCTATTGAAGTAGGTTCGGACGATATAAAAAATTTGGAAATCAAATTATCTTCTGGGGTAATTTTAGATGAAATTGTGGTATCCAGTAAGTCTTTTAAAGTAATGAATACTTCAGAGGGAATTAGTCAAATACAAGTTTCCCCCGCCCAATTGGCTTTATTGCCCAATGTAGGGGAAGTGGATATTTTTCGCTCCTTACAATTATTACCGGGCGTAAGTGGCAGTAATGAAAGTTCTTCTGGTTTATTTGTGCGTGGTGGAACACCCGACCAAAATTTAGTCATCTTAGATGGCATGACGGTTTATAATGTAGACCACTTTTTTGGTTTCTTTTCTGCTTTTAATGCCGATGCGGTGAAAGATGTGCAGTTATTTAAAGGGGCCTTCCCTGCCAAATATGGAGGTCGTTTGTCTAGTGTGGTGGATTTGACAGGTAAAACGGGTGATCCCAATAAATTTCATAGTAGCGTAGGGATTAATTTATTAAATGCAAGAGCAAGTGTACAAATCCCTTTATTTAAAAAAGGGTCTTTATTGCTAAGTGGCAGACGGTCTTATACCGATTTAATTAGAAGCGAACTGTATAATAAAATATTCGGCGTTTTTAGTCAAACAGAAAATCCACCAGATATTGAGGGACTGGAAATTAATACGGTTGAACCTGATTTCTATTTCTTTGACTCCAATAGTAAATTGAGTTTTAATCCAACAGACAAAGACGTAATAGCTTTGTCTTTCTATTCAGGTGCCGACCATTTAGTAGAGTTTAACGATGTTAGTTTGCCACGGTTTAATGGCGCAATCCTCCTTGATTTAGATATAGCGGAAACAAATGATTGGGGAAACAGAGGATTAAGTGGAAAATGGTCTCGTCAATGGAATCCAAAATTATATAGCAATTTGGTCATTGCTTCTTCTAATTATTTTAGCGAGTATAATAGAAATGTAAATGTGAAAGCAACCGTTGTCGAATCTGATTCCCTCGTATTGAATCGAGATATTATAACTTTTGAAGATAATGATGTAAGAGATTTTACCTTCCGTTTAGACAATGAATTCCAATTAGATAGTAAGCATAAGTTAGAATTTGGCATTTTAGGCACGATTGCAGAAGTAGACTATAAATTTATTCGAGATGATACCTTAACGATTCTAGATCTCGAACAAAAAGCACAATATGGTGCAGTTTATGTATCAGATACTTGGAATCCTTCGCAAAATTTATCCATCAATGCGGGACTTAGAGCGACTTATTATGATTTAAGTGAAACCGTTTATTGGTCACCTCGATTTTCTTTCGAATATAAGTTGACCGATAAAATAAAATTAAAAGGGGGCTATGGTAAGCATTATCAATTTGTCAATCGAATCATCAATGAAAATGTGACTGAAGGCTCTAGAGATTTCTGGTTATTAGCAGATGATGATTTGGTGAAAGTCAGCAATGCTGAACATTTTGTGTTGGGGGCAGCCTTCGAAACGGATGGGTATATTTTTGATATAGAAGCTTATCGCAAAAACTTAGACAACTTAGCAGAATTTTCGCTTCGTTTTCAAAGAAATGATATAGATCAAAATCAATTATTTTTCCTTGGAAGTGGCTTTGCGGAAGGAATTGAATTTTTATTGCAAAAGAAAAGAGGTGCTTACACAGGTTGGGTGACTTATACTTTGGCAAGAGTCCGCAACAATTTTCCAGCCTTAAATAATGGATTTGAATTCTCTGCCCTTCACGACCAACGGCACGAATTTAAAACTGTTCACTCTTATGAATGGGGTAATTATCGGTTTGCAGCAACTTTTGTATTTGCTTCAGGTAAGCCTTTTACAGAACCTGCGGGTCAATATTCTATTGAATTATTAGATGGGGAAACCAGTAATTTTATTAGTGTAGGTGCTAAGAATGGATCTCGTTTACCGCCTTATCATCGCTTAGATCTATCTGCTCATTATTTGGCAAAAGCGGGTAAATTTGATATAGATATCGGGGTCTCCATTTTTAATTTGTACAATCGACGAAATGTGTGGTACAGAGAATATGATTTTACAGATACGCCTCCTGTTATTTCTGAAATTCAATATTTAGGCGCAACGCCTAATATCTCTGCGGAGATTAAGTTTTAAATATATAACCGTAGCTTTTAGTAAGCTAATCGAGAACTTATGATTTGCTAAATCTAGCAGATTTAGTAAATTTTTTCTCATTGATAATCAATAATTAATTTAGATTTACTAAATTTTGAAAATTTAGTAAATCTGAGGATGTTCGGCCAGCCTGCCAAACTATTAAAAAAAATAACAATGAAAAAATATACCATCCTCTTCCCACTAATAGCCCTTCTATTTTGCGCTTGTGGAGAAGAAAATCTTAATAATATCGCCGCTAATCAATTTGTGGTAGAAGCTTTTATATTTGCTGGCGAGCCGATTGAAAATATTCGGATCAAAAGCACCTTTCCTCTATCCAATGAAGAAGATACTTCTAGTCCTATTAATGATGCAACTGTAACCTTGATTAAAGGTGGACAAAGGTTCGCTTTAGTGTCTTCTGGTGACGAAGGTTTGTATCATTATCCTGGCAATGATATAAGTGTCGCAACAAACGATGTTTTCCAATTAGAGATTGTACATAATGGGATTACGGCCATTGCTGAAACAGTTGTCCCAACGCCTACTGTAGGGCTACAACTTTCTACAGATTCTCTAAAAGTGCCTCAATTACCTTTAAGTGAAGGGAGAGAAGCCATTGTCGAAACGATTGGAAATTTTCTACGAGGGTCAAGCATAGATGCTACTTGGGATAACCCAAATGAAGATCTTTATTTTATGGTCGTTGAAAGTGTAAGTGATAGCATTGACCCTATTTTTCCTGCTCAAGTGATTAATGCCTTGTCAGGCTTCCGATTTGTCTCTGAACCAACAGACGAAACGTCCCTTACTTTTTTAGGCGGGGCTTTGGTTTCTTTTGGTACTTATTCTGTTAAAGTTTATCATATTAACCAAGAATATGCCGCGCTTTACGAAAATCGAGAGCAAGATTCCAGAGACTTAAATGAACCCCCTTCTAATATCCAGAATGCCTTAGGCGTTTTTTCTGCTTTTAATAGCCAAGAGGACTTTTTTGAGGTGGCTAGGGAGTAGCAGACAAAAATCATAAATCTTAAATTTTAAATCATACCTGCCTACCGGCAGGCAGGTATGATTTCAGATTTATGATTGAGTGAGCGCCTTAACACTATCCGCCATTTCAATTCCGTCCGTCAATAAGGGGTCTGCCTCAGGCTTTCCCCAAACTTGCGTACAAGGCACAACACCTGCCCAAATAGGCAATTCATAATCAGGTTTATCATCTCCTGGAGGTCCTGTTCGGATTTTAGCAGAAGCTTGGTCAATCGTCAAACAGAGTACCGTAGTCGCTTTTAATTCTTTAGGCAAAGGCTGCCGACTTTCTTCCCAACGGTCTTTTAAAATATGGTCAGAAATGACTTTTAGCGCATGCAATTTTTCTTCTCCTTCAATCTTATAAGCCGTTCCAAAACAAACAGCCGACCGATAATTCATAGAGTGATGAAAAGCCGACCGAGCTAAGACCAATCCATCTAAATGGGTAACTGTCAAACAAACGGGCAATCCTTGTTCTAAATTGACCATCATACGGCTAGTTGTTGCTCCATGTAAATAGATTTTATTGCCTTCTCGACCATAAGAAGTCGGTATGACAAAAGGCTGGTCATGATGCGTAAAGCCTAAATGACACAAAAAGCCTGCATCTAATATTTCATGAACAGTTGCTTCATCATAATGCCCTCTTTTAGGGATTCTTTTGACTTTGTTCTTTTCGTCGATTGGATAAGTTGACATAAATGTTGCTTAGGGCGAAG
>CAZXYA010000314.1:0-10829 GCA_964644655.1 uncultured Saprospiraceae bacterium
TGACAAAAGTAGTGAATTTGACTCCAGGTGAATATGTTTACTTCTGCCCATTGAACCCTACAGGGCAATATGAGTTAATTGTAAAATAAGCGATTATTAAAAATAAAAAAGCCTTGATAGTATCTTCTATCAAGGCTTTTTTTATTTGCTTAAATTTAGCTGATTTATTACAATGTTTCCAAAACCCTCTGCGCTTAGCCCTCTGCTTTTTTCTACTTCTCTTGCAATAATTCCAATATATCAGGTGGCAATAATTGCAAATCTAATAACATCAAACCATCCAAAGCATCCGAGAAGTTAGGGTCTAAATTAAAACTTAGAAATTGGGCATTTAATTTAGTGTATTGTTTTAAGAGAATAGGCACTTTAATATGTGCAGGCTCAATTTTAGCCATGAATTTTTCTAAATCTTTCAAACTGTCTCCATCAATCTGATTCATATCGACATCGGCTAATTGTACGTTGAAAGGTGTTTTGGGCGTAAAGTGTTGTGCAATTTTATCATTAAAGAAATGTTTTTTGACAAAAGCGACAATCATACTTTTAGAAATATTGGAGTAATATTTACTAATACTGACAGGCCCAATCAAATAACGATATTGGGTGTTTTGTAATAAGAATAATAGAATGCCCCGCCATAATAAAAATAGTGGTAAGTACCCTCTTTGGTAATCTTCAATAATATAAGAACGACCTAATTCTATGGATTGCTTTAAGGTCGTACTGGCTTTTTTATCAATATCAAATAGACTATTGATATAAAATCCTTTGATGCCATGATGCTGAATAATTTCATCGCCTAGACCAACTCGATAACCGCCTACAATTCGCTGTGCTTCCGTATCCCAAATAAAGAGATTATAATAATAATTATCAAATTCATCTAAATCAATATCTTTGCCTGTACCTTCTCCAACTGCTCGAAAAGTCTCTTCTCGCAATCGCCCAATTTCTTGTAAAATCAATGGAATATCCGTTGCCTTAGCCATATAGACTTGGAATTTTCCTCGTTCTGTAATTAGTTGACCTGGAGCTAAAGTTGCTACTTCCTTAGCAAAGACATTTTGTTGAATTTGGGTGATAATGCTTTCCATTTTAATTGTTTATAGTCGGCTTAATTTATTGAAATTAAAACTAATTGACAAAGGTAATCTTTCTAATTTACACTAGGATTAATTAGGTTTTAAAAAATGATTAAACGCTTTGGTTGTCAAGGTATTTTAAAGATAGTAGAAATATTGAAAGATTACCTAATTAAAGGACTACTTTTTTCATTTCTACGTCCTTCTGTCTTGATTGAGTTGTTTTTGAAGAGCTATTTTTTGGCTTAAAATCTTATGATGGTAAAGCTGTATAGTGTAACTGCATAATTTAGGGCGAGTGAAGTAGTAGTTTAATAGTATTTATCCAACATAGGGCAAGGTTGATTGGTTTTGGGCAATTATATATCTTACATCTAAAATCATAAATCCATGTAGTTTTTATGCGACAGATTTATGAACTATGATTTATGATTTTTTGCCCTAGAAAAATAAGGGGAGAAAAAATGGCTATACCTTCGTAATTCTGAACAGCCTACCTTAGAGTGGCTAAATGTTGGAATTATTATTTTTTCATGATTACTTACGTTTCGTTGAATTCAAAATGAGAAAAAACATTTAACCCTTTTAGCCAGTTATTTGCCTTACTTTTTTTCATTGAAAAAAAAGTAACAAAAAATTCTAGTTAAAAACAACCGCTCCGCAGTTTTTAACGGACAGCCGCCACCATGACGCGGGGTTTAGTTTGATTGAAAAACAATGTTGCATAATTTAATTCTGATTACGTTTTTATTGTAGCTAAAAACAGAATTATATTTCAAATTATTTTTATTTTCTTTTTTCAAAATCAGCGAAATCCAAGTGATTAAGGAAAAAAATTATCTAGTTCTAATTCCACCTCACAAGCTTTATCGGTTAATTTTCCAGCATTATAGCTGACAAATTTTTTATCTGGTGTAAAGATATGTACGCTACGTAAAGGTGGGATGATGAGCCATGCTGATTTTACACCTGCTGGAAAATAGATATTGAAAAATTTATTTTTAATGTCTTCTATGTTCTGTTTAGGAGATAAAATTTCAATGGTAGTAATTGGAACTTCAGATACTTTTATTTCATCGGCTAATAAATCCAATTTTTTTTGAGATAGATGCAAATATCTGGTACTGCTGGTTTCACATCAGGCAAATTAAGACTGAGTTCTGAAAAAAATTCATATTTAGTATCATACTTTTTCCCCAAAGCAATGATAAGTCTGGATTGAATAGCTGAATGATTTCTACTTGGTATAGGTTTGTGTCGTTCTCTTTGATATCGTACAGCAGATTCAGAGACCTGGTCTAATTCTTCTGTAAACATATTGATTGTTTTTAACAGATTTAATCAAAAAAAATGAGAAATCCTATGCTTTACAATGTTGGGCATATTTTTACTTATCTTAGCCCAATAATTTAGAGATAGGGAATCAATTAAAATTAAAATGCAAATTAAAATTAAAAAACATCCTGACAATCAGTAGCTTATAGTTTCAAATTTGTAAATTTATTTTTTCAGTATTCCTAGTAGTTGAATAGGTAGTTTTTCTTCAATACTACAATAAGTAATTACCATAAAAATTTAGGATGAAAAATATGAAAATTATCTTCCTAGGGCTAATATTTTTTGGAGCAAGTTGCTTGTCTGCACAAGAAAAAACATTTACCAGACAAGATACGCTAAGAGGAAGTATTACGGAAGAAAGGGCTTGGTGGGACTTGACCTATTATCATTTAGACATAAAAGTGAATCCCAAAACACAGTCCATCAATGGGCAAAATACGATGCAATATAAAGTGCTAAAACCAGGAAGCATCATGCAAATTGATTTGCAAGAACCGATGACTATTTCTAAAATAGAACAGGCTGGAAAAACCCTAGATTTTCATAGAGAAGGCAATGCTTTTTTTATAAAAATGACTGAAAATCAAGCAATAGGAACGGTCAAAGAATTGACGATTCATTATGGAGGACAGCCAACGGTAGCGGTCAATCCTCCTTGGGATGGCGGGGTAACTTGGGCGCAAGACCTCAATGGCAATCATTTTATAGCCACTTCTTGTCAAGGCGATGGGGCCAGTATGTGGTGGCCTTGCAAAGACCATATGTACGATGAACCTGATAGTATGTTGATTAGTGTTAATGTGCCAGAGGATTTAACGGATATTTCCAATGGTCGTTTGCGAAACGTAACTAAATTGGATGACGGTACACATACTTTTCATTGGTTTGTGGCAAATCCTATCAGTAATTATGTGATTAATGTCAATATTGGTGATTATGTGCATTTTGGCGAAAAATATGCAGGGGAAAAAGGCGATTTAGATTGTGATTATTATGTCTTGCGAGACAATATTAATGATGCCAAAAAACACTTTCAGCAAGTGCCCAAAATGATGAACGCTTTTGAACATTGGTTTGGGCCTTATCCATTTTACGAAGACGGCTATAAATTGGTCGAAGTACCTTATTTGGGGATGGAACATCAAAGTTCGGTGACTTATGGAAATGGTTACCAAAATGGCTATCGGGGGCATGATGTAAGTGGTACTGGTTGGGGCTTGAAATTTGATTTTATCATCATTCACGAAAGCGGACATGAATGGTTTGCCAATAATATTACTTATAAAGACATTGCTGATATGTGGGTGCATGAGAGCTTTACCAATTATTCAGAAAATCTATTTTTGGATTATCATTATAATAAAGAGGCTGCCGCAGATTATGTGATTGGCACAAGAGCGAACATTCTTAATGACCGCCCTATTATTGGCAAATATGAGGTGAATCACGCTGGTTCTAGCGATATGTATTATAAAGGAGGAAATATGTTGCATACTATTAGACATCTAATTGATGATGACGAAAAATGGCGCATGATTCTGAGAGGCTTAAACAAAGAATTCTATCACCAAACGGTTACGACGCAACAGATTGAACAGTATATGAGTACCCATTCCCAGCTTAATCTAAAACCCGTTTTTGACCAATATTTAAGAGACACACGTATCCCTAAATTAGTCCTAGAAATTGACAAAAAATGCTTAAAGTATCGTTGGAAAGGAACGGTTAATAACTTTGATATGAAAGTGAAGATAAAGGTAGACGGACAAGATTATTGGATTCAACCCACCAAAACAGAACAAGAGAAAAAATTCAAACAAGTCATAAAAGAAGTGACCGTAGATAGAAATTTCTACGTTAATTTGGATATGAAATACTAACTCTGGTTGCTTGTTACTAGTTGCTAGTTGACGTAAACTAACCAGCAACCAGCAACCAGCAACCAGCAACCAGCAAAAAATGACCTACAACAAAAAAACAGTTTTCAGAACCGCCTGTGTTATCATGCTAACTTTTGGTATTTCGGTTATTTGCCTAGGTACGATGCTACCCGAAATCATTAAAAAATTTGGCGTTGATGATATAGCGGCAGGGGTATTAGCCTCTATTTTGCCTTTTGGAATTATGGTCGGATCCCTTTTTTGTGGGCCTTTTGCAGACCGAAATGGCTATAAGGGCTTATTTATTTTATGTTGCTTGCTGGTGATGTTGGGCATGGAAGGTGTTGCCTTTGGCAATAGTTGGTCCATTATCCAATTGTCCATCTTTTTAATTGGCGCAGGTGGTGGAGCTTTAAACAGTTCCGCAAGTGCTTTAGTAGCGGATATTAGCGAAGGAGAAAGAGGGGCTAATTTGAGTATTTTGGGCATTTTTTATGGATTGGGTGCTTTAGGTTTACCTTCTATTATTGCTGTGCTATCTACTTATTTTGATTCCTTTACGATTATTGGTGGATTGGGGGCAATGATTTTATTAGTCATCCTTTTGGTGGCAATAGTTACTTTTCCTGCACCCAAACAACAAGGCGGTTTTCCAATGGAGGAAGCTTTGAAAATGATTAAAAACCCGGTGTTATTATTACTAGGCATGGTGATGTTTTTCCAAAGTGGTTTAGAAGGTTTAGTGAGTAATTGGACCAATGGATTTTTACAAGAAAGCCTACAAATTGATGGCAATAAAGCATTACTGGGCTTAACGGTTCACATGGGAGCTTTAACCTTAATGCGGGTAGCTCTTGGTTTTTTATTGAAAAAATACAAAGATGAAACCATAATGAATTGGTGTTATGGGCTGATGCTTTCAGGGGCTTTATTACTTTTACTAGGCAATAGTTTTGCCTTACAATTGATAGCTTTAGGCTTAATTGGCGCTGGTTTTGCAGGTATCTTCCCTATCTTTTTAGGCATGGTCGGCGATAAATTTGCTGCTTTATCTGGAACTGCCTTTAGTATCATTTTTGTGATTGCTTTGATTGGAAATATGCTTATTAATTATGGGATGGGGGTACTTTCTTTTCAATATGGGATTCAACAAATGCCGATTTTATTGTTGGTTTGTACCGTATTGATGGGGGGCTTATTATGGAAGTCTAAAAGACATTTTGGGTAAATGGATGGAACTTCTTTAAAATATCACCTACCTCAAATTTTAGAACCTGCTTGTTTGGCGTTCGATATTGACTTTAAGAAGGCAAAGCTAATCAGGTATTATAGCAATTTAGTATACGATTGTGGGGATATAATTTTAAGGATGACCCATGCTAAAGATAATTCTGAAGCAGGAATTATTGGAGAACTCACTTTTATGCAGTTTTTGTATGAAAAAGGAGTACGGGTGGCTAAGGTTCTTTTATCAAAAGAAGGGCAATTAACTAAAAAAATCCAGTTAAAATCTAGCTATTTAACGGCTGTTTGTTTTGAAAAAATAGTCGGCTACAAAGCAACAAATGAGGATTGGAAAGAAAGCCATTTTGAGGAATTAGGCATATTAGCAGGGTCGCTTCATAAATATAGCCTAGATTTTCAGAAAGAAACAACTCTTTACTATAAATCATGGCATGATATTGCTAAAGGTCAAGTAGCAGAAAATTTGCCTAAAGATGAACGACAATTACATGAATTACATCAACAACTTGTAGAAGAGTTTCATACTTATCCTAAAAGTACTGCCAATTATGGATTGATACATTATGACATCCATTTCGGAAATTATCTTTTCAAAGCCGACGATAAACAATTTGTCTTATTTGATTTTGAAATGCTTAGTTATTCTTGGTTTATCAATGATATTGCCGTTATTTTATATTATGCTTTTTATCTAAAAGGAACTAAAACAGAAAGGGAATTCCAAGATTATTTCCTGCCTCATTTTTGGAAGGGATACGAATCTGAATTTGCGATAGCACCGCAGGAAAAGGAAAAAATTCCTAAATTCTTATTGTATAGAGATTTATTAGTTTATAGTTTTTTAAACAAGATTTGGGTTGGAAAAGAATTGACAACACAGGATATTCAATACAAGGAAAAATTAGAGAAATCCATAAGTAGTCGAAGAAAAATAATGAAATTGGTTTAACAAATATAAACAACAAAACAAATGTCACCACAATTAACAGCATGGAAAGCGAGCGGCGAATTCATTGGCTATGGCCCATTTAAGCATCAATTATTTATCAAACATATAGGGGATGTTAAGGCGCCTCCAGAAAAGACTTTACTGTTAATTCACGGTTTTCCTGAGTCTTCCTACTCTTATCATGCCGTCGTTGAGGGGATGTTAAAAACCTTTGATCGTATTGTGTTTTTTGATATGTTGGGCTATGGATTGAGCGATAAGCCGACTGAAAATTATACCTATTCCCTCTTTGAACAGGCAGATACCGTTTTGCAAGTTTGGAAACATTTTGGTATTAAAGGCGGTCATGTTTTATCGCATGATATGGGAGATTCTGTCTTGACGGAAATTGTGGCTCGGCATGAAAATGACCAATTACCTGCTTGGTTTTCAGCAGGCATTCAAAGTCTGACTTTTACGAATGGAAGTATGGTACTTGGATTGGCAGATTTACGGATAACGCAGAAAATGTTATTGTCAAAATATGGCCGAATAGCCAATAAAATAACCACCTATAAAGTATTTCAACAACAAATAGGTAGTGCTCATGGAAATAAGAATTTATCCGCAGAAGAAATTGATACGCTGTGGGAAGCTAACACCTTACAAGAGGGACATCGTAAAACTTACTTGACCATCAGGTATTTAAATGATAGAAAACGCTTTGAAAAAACTCGTTGGTTGCCTGCATTAGGACAAACAAAATTACCCGTGCATCTTTGTTGGGGGAATGAAGATGCGGTCGCTAGGGTAGCAATGGCGCATTATTTAAAGAAAAATGTTTGTAAAAATGCGACCTTGACTATAATGGAAGGGGTTGGGCATTTTTGTCAATTGGGGAGTCCTGAGAAGTGGGTGGCGGCTGTTAGTCAGTTTTATAAAGGGGTAAAAAACGATGAACGATGAATTCGGTTAATCTGTAAAATGTAGAAAATAAATGACTATTTTTTCTGAATTTGACTATTGGTTTAACGTGAAAAAGCTATCGCTAATAGGTTTATTTGCTTGTTTAGTAATGGTAGGTTTTGGACAAAAAGAGATACCAAATTTAGAGAGATTAGATGTGATACATTACGATTTTCAAGTGGCTATTTCTGATACCAGTAATGAAATTCATGGGATAACACAGATTGACATTCAATTGCTGAAAAATCAACAAGAATTGGTATTAGATTTTGTCCAAAAAAGAGCAGATGGAAAAGGAATGGAAGTGTTGAAAATCTTGGAAAAAGAAACCAATATTCCTTATGAACAATTAGCTGAACAACTAATCATTCGACCCGAAAAAGCTATTGAAAAAGGGAGCATTCACACCTATACCATTCATTATAAAGGCATCCCTGCCGATGGTTTAATCATAGCTAAAAATATACATGGCGACCGTACTTTTTTTGGGGATAATTGGCCGAATCGGGCGCATCATTGGTTGCCTTGTATTGACCATCCTTCTGATAAAGCTACGGTCGATTTTAAGATAACTGCCCCCGACCATTATCAGATTATAGCCAATGGGGTGTTGACGGAAACGGTTAATATAGATGATGAAAGAACAAGGACGCATTGGCGGGAAACGGTGCCTTTACCCATGAAAGTAGCCGTATTTGGTGCAGCTAGGTTTGGTGTACAGCATATAGGCGAAGTGCATAATATTCCTATTTCTAGTTGGATTTATCGGCAAGATAGAGAAGCGGGATATTATGATTATAGTCTAGCAAAAGAAATATTGGCTTTTTTTATTGAAAATATTGGCCCTTATCCTTATAAAAAACTAGCTAATGTGCAATCTAAAACTCGGTATGGCGGTATGGAAAATGCGAGTAATATTTTCTATTTTGAAAAATCGGTTACAGGCAAAAGAAAGCATGAATCGTTAATTGCACATGAGATAGCCCATCAATGGTTTGGGAATTCGGCTTCGGAGAAAAATTGGCACCATGTCTGGTTAAGTGAAGGCTTTGCCACCTATGGCACCAACCTTTATTTAGAAGCAACACATGGACGAGAACGAATGGCGGCTAATTTGCAATCAGAGCGCCAAAAAGTCTATGCTTTTGCCAATAAAAAAGTGGCGCCTGTGGTAGATGAATCGGTGACCGAATGGAGTAAATTATTGAATGCGAATGTTTATCAACGAGGTTCTTTTGTCTTACACATGCTTCGAAGAGCAGTAGGCGAAAAAGCGTTTTGGAGTGGATTACGAACCTATTATGCTCAATTTGGTGGAAAGAATGCCTTGACTGCTGATTTTCAAAAAGTAATGGAAAAAGCTAGTGGCATCAATTTGACGTCCTTTTTTCAACAATGGATATATCGAGCTGAATTACCAAAAATGGAAGTAACTTGGGATAAACCAACAAAAAAGCGATTGCGTATAAAAATTAAACAAGTCCAAAATGGGGCAGCCTTTGAGTTTCCTTTGGATATTCAAGCGACGAGTGCAGCTGATAAAACGGTAAAAAAATGGACGACTCAAATTGCTGATAAAGAAACAACCGTCATTTTAAAATGTAAATTTATGCCAGAACAGGTAATACTCGACCCTGATACTTGGTTATTGTTTACCGCAAAAATCACTAAAAATAAACCTAATTAGTCTACTTAAAATCCGTTGCCTTCATTCATCCGTTGGTTTATTGCTCTTCCAACGGATGAATGAAGGCAACGGATTAAGATAGCTTAACTATTAAAGATTTGTACTTATTCAGCATGCAATAATATAGCTTATTTTTACCATTTAAGGCATCTAAATTCATTTAAGATACGCCATAAAATTAACTATATGAACTTAAATAACTAAATGGTAGATAAAATGTCTATTTTTTATTTTGGTGGTGAATAGTTACAAAGATTTTATAATCTCCTAATATGCCTGCAACAATCAATCACCCTACAACAAAAACAAAAAGCGGTTTAGCCCAAGAAATTTTAGCTAAACTAATTGCATTCCCTGTTTTAGGAGGTCAAAGCAATAATTCTATAGCCGATTGGATAGAAAACTACCTAACCGAACACGGAGTTGCTTTCCATAATGTGTATAATGAGGAAAAAACAAAACGGTGCATTCATTGTCGAATTGGCCCTGCAGTAGACGATGGCGTAGTACTTTCCGGACATACAGACGTCGTACCAATAGCAGGGCAAGATTGGCATAGCGACCCTTTTAAAATGATGGAAAAAGAAGGTAAATTATATGGCAGGGGAACTTGTGATATGAAGGGCTTTATTGCTTGTTGTTTGGCTTGTTTGCCAGCAATGATAGCAGCGGATTTAAAAAAACCGATTTATTTTGCTTTTTCTTATGATGAAGAAATCGGTTGTTGGGCAGGGCATGCGTTGGCTAGGGCGATTATGGATACCTATACCGAAAAACCTCGTTTTGCTATCATTGGCGAACCCTCTGAAATGGAAGTGATTACAGGGCAAAAGGGGATGGGTACTTTAGAAGTAACCTTGACTAGTAGAGGTGCTCACAGTAGTAAAATTTATACCGAAGCAAGTACCATTTATGAAGCAGCAAAATTAGTGAGTTGGCTAGAAAATAAAATGGAGGAGTTGATTGTGAATGGAGAACAAGACACCCGATTTACCCCCCCTCATTCTACCTTACATGTCGGTAAATTTAATGGTGGAATTGCGCATAATATTGTAGCGGATAAATGTACGGTTGTTTGGGATTTAAGAACCTTACCGAAAGATGATGCCATCGCAATTATGGATGAATTTGAAGCTTACTGTGCCGAACGGGTCGCTATTATGCGCAAAAAAGTACCAGCATTTAATATTATTAGCAAAAAATGGTTTCCCTTCGTTGTACCCTTGGATACGCCAGACGATGCAACCGTCGTAAAATTTGTACAACAATTAACGGATTCTTCTATTATAAATGCGGTGTCCTACGCTTCTGAGGCAGGACAGTTTGCTGCGGAAGGATTTGAGACGGTTATTTGTGGCCCTGGGTCTATTGAACAGGCACATCGAGCGAATGAATTTATTGAGGTGGCACAGATGGAGAAGGGGGTGTTATTTATGGAGAAATTGATTGGAGTTAATTCAAAATGATCGCTCTAAAAATAAAATTTATAACTAATAAAAACTGCGGATAGATTACTAAGATTTGATTATTGTGAATAGTAATCACGTACAGACATCTTGTAAATTCTGTTATCTCGTAATCAGAAGTGCCGCTCATAAAAATCCACCACCTTCTCATCCACCTTTATATCTTGCGGTCGAAGGGCTTGTTTCAATACAATCCCTTCCAACGTTTTGCATCGACTTAGGGCCACATAAGTTTGC
>CAZXYA010000315.1:0-10819 GCA_964644655.1 uncultured Saprospiraceae bacterium
AGCGATGATTAGTGCTTTTTGGAATCTGTTTTTGGAAGTAAAAAAAGAATTTTTTAGCCTGAAGGATAAATTCCTAGTAGGTTTTTAAAAAACGTCAACATAATTTCCAGCAAGCTCTTCATTAAAATCGCCCCTAAGTAAATCAATTTTAGGGAAATTTTATAAAAAAATTATACTTTTCAAATTCCCCTTTTCGAGAACCATAAATATACGTAACTTTGTGCGCTTAGATTTATAGTTATTGTAAAATTTACACTAACTTTGTGCCTTTAATTTTTTAAACAAAAAATAATCAAAATATGGCTCGTTTTAGATCCGGCGTTCTTTTCGGTGATGAAGTTACTGAATTATTGAATTATGCAAATGAAAATAACTTTGCACTACCAGCAGTCAATGTAGTCGGAACAGATTCTGCAAATGCAGTTTTAGAGACTGCTAGAGCAGTAAACTCCCCAGTAATTATTCAATATTCTAATGGTGGCGCACAGTTTTTTGCTGGAAAAGGTTTGTCGAATGAAAATCAAAAATCAGCTATTTTAGGCGCAATTTCTGGTGCTTTACATGTACATAATATGGCAAAGGCTTATGGCGTGCCTGTTATCTTACATACAGATCATTGTGCGAAAAAATTATTACCTTGGATGGACGGAATGGTAGAAGCAGGAGAGAAATTCTTTGCGCAAACAGGTAAGCCTTTATATAGTTCTCATATGTTGGATTTATCTGAAGAGCCTTTAGAAGAAAATATTGCGATTAGTAAAGCTTACATGGAACGGATGTCTAAAATCGGTACCACTATCGAAATTGAATTAGGCGTAACTGGTGGAGAAGAAGATGGCGTAGATAATTCTGATATTGATAGCGCCAGATTATATACACAGCCAGAAGAAGTAGCCGCTGCTTATGAGGCATTAAGTGCTGTAAGTGACCGATTTACCATTGCTGCAGCGTTTGGCAATGTACATGGTGTTTACCGCCCTGGTAATGTAGAATTGACCCCAATTATCTTAAAGAATTCTCAAGATTATATCAAGGAGAAGTTTAATACAAAAGATAATCCAATTAACTTTGTTTTCCATGGTGGTTCTGGTTCTGAGAAAGCAAAAATTACAGAGGCCGTTGGGTATGGTGCAGTTAAGATGAATATTGATACCGATATGCAATGGGCTTATTGGGAAGGCGTGAAGCATTATATAGATGATAACTCAGGTTATTTGCAAGCACAAATCGGAAACCCTGATGGTGATGATGTGCCTAATAAAAAATATTACGATCCAAGAAAATGGTTAAGAAAAGGACAAGAAAACTTTGTCAAGCGATTAACGGTTGCTTTCGAGGATTTGAATTGTATGAATAAAAATGCGTAATTGAGACGTAAGATGACAGACCGCTTTGCTGTCAGGTGTCAGATTGTTCTGTTTGTCTGACAACGAAGTGGTCTGACAATGAAATGGTCTGACTTCTGACAGCTTAAAAGAAATATGATATTACCAATTTATGCCTACGGGCAACCCGTTTTAAAAAAGGTAGCGAAGGATATAGACAAAGATTATCCTGAATTGGAAAAATTGCTTGCCGATATGTGGGAGACGATGTATAATGCACAAGGAGTTGGTTTGGCTGCTCCTCAAATTGGTAGAGGCATTCGATTATTCTTAGTCGATTCTATCCAAGCGATGGAAGAAGGCAAAGAAGCAGATGGGATTAAACAGGTATTTATCAATGCGGAAAAGGTAGAAGAAACAGGGAAAGAATGGGCTTATGAAGAAGGGTGTTTGAGTATTCCTGATATTCGAGGAGATGTAAAACGACAAGAGACGTTGACCATTCGTTTTTTAGACGAAAATTTTGAAGAACATACCGTTACTTATACAGGAATTAATGCGAGAGTCGTTCAACACGAATACGACCATATTGACGGCTTATTATTTACAGAAAAATTAAAACCTATCAAAAAACGTTTGATTAGACGGAAGTTGGAGAATATTAAGAAAGGGAAGATTAAGTCGGAATATCGGATGAAGTTTGTCACCCCAAGACGATAAGTAAGTCCACAATTTAAAATTTTCAATTTTCAATTCACAATTTTCAAAAGGAGTAATTGCAAAATTCCTTGAACGCTAGGATAAAAATTTACAAAAATTTATAGTATAAGGAGACTGTTCGAATAACTGTGTTTTTACAAAATTTGGGTATTGGAAATCAGTCGCTTACTGCCTACTGCCACTTTTGACTGCCTACTGTCAGTATAAGCACTTAAAGATTACCGTTTGCTAACTAACCCCTTTTGAAAATTGAACATTTTAAATTGAAAATTGAAAATTATTTAACCTACTTCCTTCCAAAATCAGCGGGAATCTCTCCCCAACTTTTAGTTTCCCATTTTAAAATAGGATTGGTAAAGGAATTATTATGTAGCCAAATTTCTGCTCGCCTCACTACTTCAAAAAGCGCTTCCGTTTTAATATTTTTTTCTAATTTTGTTCGACATTTCTTCGCTTTTATCCAACCCATTGCAATCTTAGAATCCGTGTAAATCGGCGTATTCTTGCCTTCTCTTTTTAACCAAGCTAACACATGTACCAAAGCTAAAAACTCTCCAATATTATTGGTCCCTAAATTAAATTTTTGGTGGAAATATTGATGCTTTGTTTTGGTATGAACGCCTTGATATTCCATCACGCCAGGGTTGCCCGAACAAGCAGCATCTACACTAATACTTTCCCAGATAATGTCTCGTCTAGAGGCAGCAGATAGGGTAGAGGCCTTTGATTTTTTGCCCGACCCAATAAAATCTGCGGCTGTACCGGAATAAAAAGCGGCTTTAGCCTCTTTCTCCGTTTTAAAAGATTTGTATTTGGCATTGGGAAAGCCTTGGATTTGTCGTTGACAGTCCTTCCAAGAAGTATAAATACCTGGTGCTGCACCTTGCCAGACTACGTAAAATTTAGGTTTTGCCAAGAGTATTGGGGGTTTTTAATTTAGAACTTTTGCTTAAAACAGGTCATTTTGAGGTTGAGGTTGTACTTGAAATTGAGATTATTATTGAATTTTTCAATTTCTGCCCGCTACCCTTCGACCTCTGCTACAAATACCTTCGGCGCACTAATTTAATAAAATTCTTTGCCTTATTGCGTTTACTTTTATGCGTCCAGTTAAATTTCTCGGCAATATTCGCTGATAAATATGCTTTAGCTTCCTCAAAAGAATTTAAGTTATTTAGGTCCCGGATAGCATTGCGGTAAAGAGAATTATCTGCCCCAAAAAGTTCATTGACGGTGAAAATCCTTTCATTTAAGCCCATTGCATTATTTAAATCAGTAATTCGTGATTGACCTAGTTTTTCTGATAATTCTTTTGCATTGGTACTGACTTCAAACAATTCTGTATGCTCTGGATCAACAACGGTGGTTGATGTTACGCTTCTTGGGGTAGGTACAGCAGCCGGTGCTGATGTAGTCTCAATCACAGGAGGCGGTGGTGGCGGTGGAGTCACGACTCTTGGCGGTGGGGATGCCACTACTCTAGGAGCAGGCGTTGATTTGACAACGGGTACGCTTACTTCTTCTACAACCGATGGAGGAGGAGGCGTTGTTTTTACTATTTCAACCTTCTTCCTGACGACAGGTGCTGGGGTATAGGCAGGTGGTGGCGTATAAGTCGTTTTAGGGCTTGCTTTTTTAGCCCTTACAGGCACCGCAACAGTTGCTGCATCTTCGTGTAAAAAAGCATCATATAATTGCTTGACATAGTCGCGCATTAAATCTTTTTCGATGGTCGCCACATTATCGGCATCCAAACTCATACTTTTATAAAGGCGATTGATTTTATCTAGGAGAATTTTGGCTTTAGCTAGATTCATGTAGTTGATTATTGTTACTGGTTACTGATTGCTAGTTGCTGGTTGTCATATAGACAATGAAACAGACAATTTATTATGGTTCAAATAAGAGACAAGTTTAAAATTATAAATTACTGACTGTTAGGACGTTTTTTAATTTTAGCTTGCATTTTCTTTAATTGATTCCAAAGTCAATTTACGAGTAGCCAAACTTATAAAAAAGTTAGAATTATTGCTTGATTTTTTATAGGTAATTCTTGAGAACTGCCTTTAACTGGCAATTTCAATAATTCCAAACGTTTTTTTAGCCAATCTATTGGTCAATTGTTAAAAAAACGTAGTTATTTGTAGTTTTTCAAAAAAGGCAGTTATTTTAAGTTGCTAGTTGTTGCTAGTTGCTGGTTGTCAGTTAGCTTCGTAACTAGAGTGGAAATTCTCAATACGCTTGTCAGGAGGGTAGCCACATCAAGTCTGGAAAAGGGATTCCGATAGCTATTGTGGAGGAGGATAACTAAAAACTTTTCAAATTAAACCGATATTTAGTTAACCCCTCCAGCAACCAGCAACCAGTAACCAGCAAAACACCAACAAATGTTTTTAGAACCTCATTTTAAAGGACAACGCAGCGGATGGATAGAAGTTATTTGCGGTTCCATGTTTTCAGGTAAAACAGAGGAACTCATTCGTCGTTTAAAACGAGCAAAAATTGCGAACCAAAAAGTTGAAATTTTTAAACCAAAAGTAGATACTCGATATGATGAAGTAGCGGTGGTTTCCCATGATTCAAATTCTATCTTATCGACCCCGATAGTGCATTCCAATAAAATATTGGAATTGGTCGATGGCGTCAATGTAGTTGGTATAGATGAAGCGCAATTTTTTGACATGGACATTACAGAGGTTTGCCAGACCTTGGCACTCAAAGGGATTAGAGTCATTATAGCAGGTTTAGATATGGATTATCAAGGCAATCCTTTTGGGCCGATGCCTAATTTATTGGCAGTTGCAGAATACATTACCAAAGTCCATGCTATTTGCCAACATTGCGGCAATTTAGCTACGCATTCTTATCGTTTGGCAGCAGCAGAAGGGCAAGTCGTTTTAGGAGAGAAAGATACGTATGAACCTCGATGTCGAACTTGTTATCACATGGGGAATATTTTGAATCTGAAATAAGGATTGTCACACGGATAGTCTTATAACACGGATATTTTTAGGAGATGTATAAGAAGGATATAAATGAGAGTGGATTTGTAAAGTATAGAAAATTAAAAAAATCCGTGTTAAGAAAAATTTTTGACTAATAGTCTCTTATGTTTTAGTAAAATAAATATTTGTTTTTATCTAGAGTTCCTATTGGCATTTTTCTGTAGAATTTAATAATTTTGACCTACCTATCGCATTAGAGAACCAACCCAACCCGTTTTACCCATCACATAAAGAATTTTTCAAGACAACCTATTAGGAGTTGATATGGAAGTTTGGACAACCTCAAACTTTTTAATTTTGGTTCTTTGACAAATTCCGTGAAAGAGTCGATTCAATTCCAATTTTTTTCTCTCCTTTCAGTCAGAAAAAATATTGAAATCAAATCCGACCACTGCCTGCTCCGAGGCATCTCGGAGGGATTTGTCAAAGGACGTTAATTTTTTATCATTTTAATTATACTAAACTAAAACATTTTGAAAGATGAGTAAATGCTTTTCCTTTTTGATGATTTTGCTATTGGCTATGCTGGTCAATAGTACTGATGCAGTCGCACAAGATGAACGTCTTGTACAGATTCGTACAGATTTTGGAGATATGACCTTCAAACTGTATAATGACACGCCACTTCACCGGGATAACTTTATCAAGCGGGTGAAGGAAGGTTTTTACAACGGTACCTTATTTCACCGAAGTATTCCTTATTTTATGACGCAAGGAGGGGATCCTAATTCTAAAGGAGCCCCCATGACCAAGGGGTTGGGCGTTGATAATTGTGGGGTCATTCCCGCAGAAATCCGACCCAATCATTTCCACAAAAAAGGGGCTTTATCAGCAGCTAGAATACCTGATAGTGGAAATCCGACAAGAAATTCTAGTGCTTGCCAGTTTTTTGTGACGCAAGGTTGGGTGCAAAATGACTCGCAAATAGATTCCCATGAAAACGAAAATCGGAAATTTAGTTATTTTCAGAGAGCTTGGTATAAAGTACGAGGCGGTTATCCATTCTTGGATGGGGACTATACTATTTTTGGCGAAATAGTTGATGGATTAGAGGTACTGGATATGATCATGATTGTCCCAACTGGGAAAGAAGGCGTTACCAAAGATAGACCTGTGATTGATATTGTGATGAAGGAAGTAAAACTATTAAATTAAAAATCGGTAGACGGTACACGGTTAATCAATATATCTTCAACCGTGTACCGTTAATCATCTATTTTCCTACCTTTAATCCTACTCCTAAATCAGTTACTTTTGCAAAATTAATATAGTGATTCAAAAGTTTGTATACCCCTTTTATGAGGCTGCGAAGCAGCCGAACAAAACATTAAAAAGTTTTTGTTACACAGCACTTAATTTCTACTAAAAACGATTAATTGAAGCAAAAAGTAAGCATCCTCCACGAAGACGAAGACCTAATTATCGTTAACAAACCTGCACGATATTTATCTATTCCCGACCGACATGACGAGACCAAACCGAATGTGTTGGGCTATTTGAATCATAAATACGGAAAAGTATTCACGGTACATCGTTTGGATAAAGAAACGAGTGGTATTCTTTGTTTTGCCAAAAATGAAATTGCACACAAAGTACTGAGCAAACAATTCCAAGAAAGAACAGTAGAAAAAATTTATTATGCACTAGTAGATGGCATATTAACCCCTACTGAAGGAAAAATTGATCAAGCCATTGCGCCTCATCCTGCCAGACCGGGAAAAATGATGGTGTCAAATAAAGGAAAAAAGTCATTGACAACTTACCAAGTCATTGAGCAATTTAAGACTTTTGCTTTAGTAGAAGCCAATATTAAGACAGGGAGAACTCACCAAATTAGAGTACATTTTGAAGCGATTGGATTTCCTTTAGCCGTTGATGCTTTATATGGAACAAGAACGGAATTTTTATTATCCGAAGTTAAATTGAGAAAATTCAAATTGGGCAAAGACCAAGTAGAACGCCCTTTGATGACCCGTACAACCTTACATGCTTACCGACTAGTGATAGACCAGCCAACTACCCAAAAAAGGTTAATTTTTGAAGCACCCTTACCAAAAGACTTTGCCGCAGTAGTCAAACAGTTGCAAAAGTGGAATAAATAATTTAAATTAATTAATATTAAAAAATAAAATTTAAAACCAAACCCCTTCTCCTCCGTTTATTTTTTGTTAAACTATCCCCTTAATATATCTTTTAGCATTTTATTGGCGTTACTATAGAAATTTACAAAATAAAAGTTTGTTCTTTTTTCTACGAGCAAATGACCTTTTGTGCCTCCTTATTTGTTAAAAGTATAATTATTCCACGGAAACCAACCAATTGATTAAAATATATATTGCTTTATTATATAAGAAAAGTGATGTAGCCGAGTCGAATTAAACAGCGTTATCAGTTGACGATTGTCAGTTAGTTGCTCTACCTAAAACTGACAATCGAGAACTGCCAACCGTTACATCTTTTAACCACCCTCTATTAAACCCCATAGTATCATGAGAAAGTTGATATTGTTTATTGGATTACTAATTGGCATAATAGCCTTACAGAGTTGTAAAACGACTAAACCTGCAGTTTATCCTGAGCCAGTTATTGGTGCGGCAAATTTTGATTACTGGATTCATAGTCCTTTACATCCAGATAATAATCAAGCAATTACTTTTAAAACAAAAGTAGCGGATGCCAAGGGTATTACGAAAGTAGAATTAATGATTTATGAATATGAGCTGTATGAAAATAGTGATGGCTTGCCATCTAAAAGAAAGCGAATTGATAGCCAATGGGGCTTGGTGTATGATTGGGAATTTTCTGGGACGGAAAAGACGGCTGATGTAGCTTTTAACTTTGTTAGAGGATTTAAAGCATTTACGAATGTAGAGTATATTTTTAGAGTACATAATGTAAAAGGCGAAGTATCGGAAAGGTTGGCGATATTTGATGCAGGCGATTCTAGATGGCCTTTAGATAAAATCACGTTATACGCTACTTCTCGCAATCCATTGACCAATTCTATTAATCTATGTTTATTTCCAGATACCGATTATCAACAAGATTGGAGAGGCTTTTTGACGGATATGGAAAAATTGGTTTTTGATGGTTTTCATCAGAATAATAAAATTAAAGACCATAAAGAAAATTGGCAATTCTATTACACGCAAAGAGAAGCAGATGGATTAGACATTTCTAAGAATTTTTATGAGGAAAATGCCTTTCCTAGTTTTGTGAAAAATTCAGAAATTCAAGGCATTGATGCCTATGGGCTAATGCATAAAGAACCCTATAGCGATGGGGCTTATCTCAAAAGTAATATCCATTTTTTAGCCTATAATTTATTTACTGCCGAAAGTTATAATTTCGGGACAGCCATTCACGAATCAGCACATGCAATCTTTAATTTAAGTGATGAATATGATTTATGTGCCTGTTTTGAGCATCCAGATGGCGCCAATATGTTTGCTTCATTAAAAGGTTGTCAAGATTTCAATCGAGAAAATGGTTTTCCTATCAGCGATTGTAGTCCTTTGGAACATTTGAATGGACAAAGCTGGTATATGTCAGAACCGTCTGCCATGTTTACTTCAAAAGAATTATGCCAAACATTTAATGCAGAAAATGGTTTTGAAAACGGAATTTGCGAGCGATTTAAAGATCATGACGGTACCGTTTATTATCGAGCTTTAGATGGTTTGTGCATTATGCAAGATGATGGCGATCATATAGTCCGAGATTTTAAGCGAACTTGTGGTCGAATTATTGATAAATTCTACGAAAGATTAAACAAACAATCGACGGTTGCCTTTTCTGGAAACCTAGAGGATATTGACAATATTTTTGGTTATGAACCCGTAGTCATGATGGAAATGGTGAATGAAAAAGAGCAATTGGGATTTAAATTTAAAGGTATTCAAAATGGGATTCCCAAGAAAAATTTAGCGCAAAGAGATGCGATTCAACTAGACTTTATTCAAGCTTCAGGCAATAAATACAGTTTGAGTTTGCCCGATCCTGACCATATGCATATTCATAAAGATACCGAAGAAGATGAAGTAGTGGATATTCCAAGTGTTAATTATACCTTTTCTGTTCCATATTGTGATGATTTGCAAACCATGATTTGTGCGAAACATCCAGCAAAAAAGGATCATTTAGCGGCAAAAAATGTAGCTATAAAACCTAAAGTAGAAATTTCTCGCATGGATTTAGGAGAACCTTTGAGGGAAGCGCTAGAGATGATGAGTAGGAAGGAGTAGGAGACTGAATAAGCCTCAACTTCAAATACAACTTCTATTTCAAACACCTTTGGAAGGAATTAAAATTTATAGCACGAACCAACCCTGCTACGGCCCCTCGCCCAAATCCCTCTGCCAACTAGGGATTATATGTAAATAATAAATTTAATATACTATTATTTTTATACTTTTTGTTTTAAATTAAAAATAAAAAACCTATCTTTAGGGCATGAAGCCTATTTCCAATCATGCAGATTTACCCCTTCACTATGGTCGAGTTCCTTCTTGGTTAGCCACTAGAATGACTAAACTAGGTGGTGCTATCATTGAATCTATTGTTTTAGAATATGGCAAAGCAGAAGTATTAAAACGATTGAGCGATCCTTTATGGTTTCAATCTTTTGGGGCGGTTTTGGGGATGGATTGGCATTCGTCTGGGATTACCACTTCGGTAGTAGGTGCCTTAAAACGTTCTTTAAACCCAATAGCAAAAGAATTAGGGATTTATGTCTGTGGCGGTAGAGGCAAACATTCCAAAAATACGCCTAGAGAATTATACCAAGTAGGGGAAAAAACAGGGCTAGATGCCGATAATTTGGCTCGTTCAAGTAGGCTTTGCGCCAAAATAGACAATTCGGTGGTGCAAGATGGTTTTCAGATTTATCTACACGCTTTTGTCGTAACTGATGAAGGCGATTGGACGGTTATACAGCAAGGCATGAATACCAGTAATCGCTATGCTCGTCGTTATCATTGGCATTCCGAAAAATTACAATCTTACTTAGAAGCACCACACACCTCTATTTGTGGACAAAACCAAGGCTTGATATTAAATTTAACCGATAAAAAAGCCAATACAACTAGAGATAGTATTTTAGATATCACCCAACAGCATCCTACTCGAATGATGGAAGAAATTGCCAAAATTCGATTACCTGCCCATCATGATGTCAAAGCCAAAGACATTAATTTAAAAAGATTAGGAAGTGTCTTGGCCCTTTCTCAAGATATAGAATTACAAGATTTTGAAACGCTTTTACTAATGAAAGGCGTAGGCCCTAGAACCATTCAATCGCTTACCTTAGTAAGTGAAGTTATTTATGGAACGCCTTCCAGATTTGAAGATCCTGCCCGTTATTCCTTTGCACATGGCGGCAAAGATGGACATCCTTTTCCCGTCCCTACCAAGGTATATGATAAAACCATTTCCACTTTAAGAACTGCTGTAGAAAAAGCGAAAATTGGTCATTCCGACCGCCAAAGAACCCTTAAAAAACTCCACGAACAGGCCCAAAAAATTGAAGGTACGTTTGTCCCCAATAACAATTTTGATAAACTCATCGAAAAAGAATGGGCGGCGTCTAATTTATTAGGCGGACGCACCGTTTTTGATAAAAAAGAGGCGACTCGGAAGCCTGTCAAAAAGTCTGGGCAGTTGAGTTTGTTTCCCAAAAATGGCTATTCTTTTGACTGGTGATTTTGAAAGTAAGGGGTGCATCCCAAATGGTCGTTTTTGATATTTCGCCTCGCCGCCTTTGGCGGCTCG
>CAZXYA010000316.1:0-10655 GCA_964644655.1 uncultured Saprospiraceae bacterium
GAAAGTGCTAAGCCCCAAACTTCTTTATATTTAAAATAAGAGAGCCAAGGTAATCTTTCGGTATCGGCATCATTATCTTGTCCATTTTTAATAATGTTCAGTTCTTCTTCGGTGATTTGTGGATGATTTTCAGGGGTGTAGTAAATACGATGCCATAAAATCAACCAAACAAATCCAAACAAACCAGTAACGACAAAAGCCGCTTTCCAACCAATAGTTAAGATTAAAAAAGCCATCAGAGGAGGAGCAATAATAGCTCCTAATCCTGGCCCCATATTCAAAATACCAACTGCTTGTATACGTTCTTCTTTGGGAAACCATTCTGAAATAGCTTTCATAGCAGCAGGGTAGTTACCTGCTTCTCCGAAACCTAATAAAAAACGGAATATACCTAAACTCATCATCCCTTTTCCAAAGGCGTGCAACATATTGGCAATTGACCACCAAATGACCGCTAAAGAAAACCCTTTTTTTGTGCCTAATCTATCTATCAATCGACCCGAAACGATTTGCATAATGGCATATGCCAATAAAAATGCACTAACTATCCAGCCGTATTGTTCGTTGGATAAACCTAAATCTTCTCTGATAACAGGGGCTGCAACGGATAAGGCTTGTCGGTCTATGTAGTTGATGGTAGTGGCAAGGAAAATGGTACCTGCTATCCACCAACGGAGGTTTTTTCTTTTTTGCATTTAATAAGGATTGAGGGACTGAAGGGTTGAAGGATTGAAGGTGTGCGACGTACAACACGCCCTCAATCCTTCAATCCCTAAACCCTTCAATCCTTAGGACTAGGAATCAGGTCTTAATTCTTGTTGTAATTTGATGTTCTTCGGAGTATCTAAATCACATTGTACCCTTATCCAGCCTGGATTAAATCCAATGCGGTCTGCGCCAGGATTACCCCATGAGTAGATGAGCGTTTTGCCTTCTTGATTATCGGCTTGAATGAATATGACGAAGGTTTCTCGTTGCATACCAAATGACCAGGTATTTCGCATACCCAAAACCATGTGTCGACCGTCGGAATAGTCAAATTCAAATTTGCCTCCTTGGTCATGTATTTTGATATAATGCTCGGTTTTGACAGGACGTCCGCCTTCTTCTCTTGGATAATCTATCATACAAACAAAACATCGGGATTTTTCCAATTGATACCAAGATAATTGCTGGTCATCGGCTATTAATGTGTTGGTAGCAGCAGTATATTTTTGCTCTTGAAACCAAAATTCATTTTCGCTTATTCTTATTTGATAATCAATATTTTGAGCATTATTATCAGCATTGTTTATACAATCTTTCTGTATGGTTTTTCCAACAAAAGCCATTCCTTCTCGCCTCAACATCATATCACATCCTTGAGTAAATAGGGTAGAGGAGGGTCTTAAACTTTTATCTAAGTTTATCAAATTTTTATTGGCTAATATAGGTGCTGGATTTTTGAAAGGATAAACTTTTGCTAGCATTCCTTTTATCTCGTTATCGGCAGATAATTGATAAATACATTGTCTAATAATTTCATTGGGTTTATCATCTTTGTAAGTCTCTTCGTAAATAACATATTCCCCAAATTCTGGTAAATCTAATCTTTGAAAGTAACTATGTATTCTTAAATGACCACCATTTTCAACCCCCTTTTTGTTGGCGTATTTATCAAAATCTAATTGTTCAACATTGTCATACTCACCAATCCAAATGGTCATTAGATACTCTAATTCCCTTTCCATTAAAGAAAATTTTCTTTCTTCAAATGGTTCGTCTTTTCTTATTTCAGCAGTTAAAATTTTGGTTTTTATGATTTCGTTGGAAGTATTTTGACAAGAAGGGAGTAGAAGTAGAATAAAAAGGAGATATTTCTGCATGGTGAATTTTTTTGAGGGATTAAATTAAATACGCACGCAAAGACGCAAAGACGCAAAGTTGCTTGTGTTTAGCATTTGTTTGAAATATGAGTTTGAAGAATTGAAATTTGTCTCTTTGCAAAACATCAATCCTTCAAACCTTATTTCTAGTGTCCATTTCTTCCTCTGACCTTCACTTTGTTTTTTCCTTCCATGTGTTTTTTGAAAACAGTCCATGTTGTTTCGTTAGGACGAGGGTCATCTAAAACTGGAGGGGTAAGATATTTCGGGTACCGTTCGGCTAATACTTTTTGGAGACTTGGCCATATTTCTTTTTCATCGAAAGTACTATATCCCGTGGCATTAAAAATCATGATACCTGCTCTGTCTCCCATAATCATCCAAGGCAACCATTGAGCGACCCTAGACCATGAAATATTCGATTGACCGAGTGTTTTTATTTTAGGGTTGGTAAATTCTTCTGCATCATAATAAGTGTTGAAAATTTCCATGGCATGGTATCCTCCACCAGTATAAGCTTGAAAATCACTACTCAATGGATTATCATAGAATAATGGAATTTCGTAAGAGGTAGCTGCTATTTTACCATAATGCCGATAGGAGGCTTTTGCTTTTGATTTACCTTCATCATCATTCTCCCATGACCAACCACGCATATTGACGGGGTCGTTTGCTACGTGTACTACTTCCACTTCTTCATTTGTCCAAGGATTGACCCAAGTATCTAATATTTCATTTGTTTTGGGGTCCATGTAGACCATGATTTCTCTAGATACACTTCTATAACCTAAGCCTTTTACTTTATCTTTCTTGACAGAACAATGTCTAGTATTTATACCAATTACATTAAATAAATGGCGGTCTTTTTCACCGGGAACACGGCTATACCCTCTGCCTTCCCACATACCGTAACGGGTTTTACCTTCTTCTGTCGTACCACAAGTAGATTTTTGATTGATAATCATGGCATCTCTGCCTGTTACAGTCGTGATTTGGGCATCTAGACTAACAAAGAACAAAAGGGATAGGGTAATTAATAAGAGCTTTTTCATAATTGATTATTTTTTAGTGAGTGATTTTAAGGATGGAAGGACGGAAGGATTGAAGAATAAGCAATTATGCCGCCTTCAATCCTTCAAACCCTCACTCCTTCAATCCTTGTATTTTCTTAAAATAAGTCCAACTTGTCTCGTTAGGATGGGTATATTCCGTTGGAGAATGTCGATATTCTGGATGATGTTTCATGACATATTCCGTTAAAACTTTAGGCATTTTGTCGAAGTCAGTTTCCATCAATTTATATCCAGCCCCCTGATAAACAACTAGTCCTTGACGTTGTCCCATATTCATCCAAGGCAACCAAGGGCCTAATCTTGTCCATGAAATAGTCGAAGGAATGCTGGTTAGATTAGGGTCATTCATATCTTTTTCAGAAAAGAAAAATTGAAATAGTTCAGAAGCTTCATAACTATCTGATTGAGAATTTTTTGGAAATTCTTTAGTACTCAATGGAGAAGGGTATTTTAGAAATATATCGGCGTTCATACAAATGATATCCTCCCCAAATTTGTTATGATTGACGCCCCACTTTCCGAATCTCCCTTCTAAATCTTGCATTTGATTAACAGGCGAATTCCATACATGCACGACATCTACGGTTTCTCCAGTATATGGATTATCAAATTTTTCAAGGACTTCTCCAGTTTTTAAATCGGTATAGAGCAATACTTCATTAGTCAATAAATAATAACTATTTTCTGCTCTTTTTATGGAGCGACCAATATTATACATTTCGTATCCCAACAAAGGCTTGTCTCTTTCTCCATCTACAAAGCCATAAATTTTGCCATTGGCATAAAAAATAACTTCTTCATTATCTTTTAAGGACCCTCGAACCTTGATAAAAGCAGTCATATTGTCTTCCGCTTTGTCTAAATCTAGCTTTAGAGAAGTAGATTCATTACCAGCTAAGTTAGCTGTATTTTTTGTTTGTTCTTGGCAAGAAAAAATTAATAGGCAAAGTAAAAAGGTAAGCACCTTAATATTTAAAGTATTTGACTTCATGATTTACTTTTTAAAAGCTCAAAATATAAATTCTTATAGGGTATCCCAAAACAAAGATAGGGTATCCCAAGAAAATGGAATACCCTATAACTTTATAACTCACTAGAATTTAAAAATCATAACTTAAGGTTAATAATACTCTTCTAGGAATTTGAGAAATCCCAAATCCTAAAGTATTATTAAAATTAGGTGTTTGTTGTTTTTGTACTAGAACCGTATCATTCGCACTACCCAAAACAAATTGCTGAGGATTAGCGCCATTAAATAGATTTTTGATTCTTAAACCTAACCTTAGATTATTTCCATTTATCTCAATTTGTCCAAAAATATTGGCATTTGCTACTGTTAAATCCGGTGTTTCCACTAGATTTAATGCCCCTGCAAATCTTCCTGCATAATGTGCAATATCAAAACCTAATCCGAAGTATTTAGACGTATAGCTCGTATTGAAAGTAAAGATAGATTTTGGTGTATTATGAACTTGATTGTCAGTTACATCAATGGCAAAATCATTATTTGCTGCATCTAAAGTTACTAAATTTAACCCAAACAAATTATCGATATCCGCTTCAGGAATCATTGGCGTGGAGTCATCTCCATCGTGGTCAATTTTATCTAAGAAAATTTGTAAACCATCAAATTCAGAGCGTTGTAAAGTAAAAGTACCTCTAAACAGCAGTCCTTTGACAGCAGATGGTGCATAAGTTAATTCTAATTCTGCCCCTCGTACTTTGTTGGTGCCAACAGGTCTAGTAACAAAAGTTTGCCCATTAGGCCCAGGGTCAAATACAGATGCTAATCTATTGTCTATTACTGTATTGAAAAGACCAATATCAATACCCAAATCCCCTACACCTACTCTATATCCTACTTCAATATTATTGACAATCTCATTCTTGTCGGGAACGCCAGTAGATAAGCCAACAGAAGGTAGGGAGAATGCTCTCAAATAACTAGCATAAACTGCTGCGCGATCTTTCAACAAATAGTTCACTCCCAGAGACCAAGACCAATCAGAAAAATCTAATTCGTTTGACTGAACCTCCGCTGGATTATAGTCTATTCCATCTACTTCATCAGGGTCATTATTAAAGAAGCCCGTCATTTTGTCATAGCGAAGTCCTGCATTGATCGTTAATTTATCATTGAAAGTCATTTCATCTCCTATAAAGAAACTGAAAACATCTTCTTCTTGATGAGAAGTCGTCGTAGATAAACTAAAACGGGTTAATGGAGGTGTTCCTGGAGGGCCAAACCAGCTATAAGTAGGTGCTGGATTTACATTAGAAGTGTACCAATGCAAGCCACCAAAACGATCATATTCAGCATCACTAAAATAAACCCCTGCACTTAGGTTATGTTTAGCATTATCTGTGGTAATCAACTTTGAAATCCTAGCCTCTCCAATAATATCATTAATAGCACCAGTAGAATTGGCGTTCAACCTTAAAATATTACTTTCTGCGGTATAGAAAGAACTAAAAGTAATTTCGTTATGATCTTTCCAATCAAAAGATTGAACTCTTAATTTGGTACCTATAGACCAATCATTTCCTAAATTAAAGTTAGCCGACAAGCCTACATATCCACCAATTACTTCCTCTCTATTTCTATCTGCTTGATTTTGAATAATTTCATTCCCATTGACATCTAATATAGGTGAAGTAAACTGGAGCGGTGCGAAAACACTTGTACGCAAAGTAGAATTAAAATCTAATTGGCGATTATCTGGATAAAAAGTGTTAAAATTTTCCCATCCATCAGCTAATTCACCTGTACCAATATTATAAGGAGAATCTGTTAAGTTATTAAACTGGTTATTGCCGTACATTCCGTAAATGCGAATGGTACTTTTGTTGTTGAATTCGTAATCCAAATTACCACTAATTTGAGCACCTTGATCCTTAATTGCCCATTCTTTATAACCAGAATCATTCATTATATAACCAGAGACATTAAACTTTAGATTATCAGCAATAGGACCATTTAAATTAAAATCCGCTCGATAATCAAAATCTCCACTAAATCGGTGGCTATCTCCTACAACATTATTAAACCTTGTCACAGAAACCATGCCTCCTATTTGGTCTCCACCTGTTCTAGTAATAATATTAACAGCTCCCGCTGCTGCTGCTCGCCCAAAAAGCGTTGCACCACTACCTCTAACTACCTCTATTCTTTCCACACCTCTATCTAAACCAATAAATTCAGTCGTTCCTGCAGAACGACTAGCGAATCCAGATAAAGGCAATCCATCTAATAAAGTAGTAACATAAGTATTTCCAGAAGGGAATCCTCTAATATTAAATGATGATTTTCTACCTTGGCTATTTTCTACGGTAACACCAGGAACATAGGTGATAGCCTCTGCAAAAGATTCCGGTTGTTGTAGTGCAATCGCCTTAGAGCCAATCGTATTAATGGCAGTGGTAGTCTGAATCTTTCTAATTGGTTGTCTAGTAGCAGTTACTACGACATCATTTAATGTTGTCGCATCTTCTCCTAATTGGACATCAATGTTAGCAGAACTCTCTACTGTTATTTCTTGAGCCAAGAAACCAGTATAAGAGAACATTAGTACATCTCCTTGGGAAGCCTCCACCTGATATTTTCCTTCTATATCAGTAATTGCTCCTGTTGAAGTGCCTTTAACCACAACATTAGCACCAATTAGAGGTGAGCCGTCATCTGTTGAAGTAACAATACCGCTGACTTGTGCTATTGTTATCGAAGCCGAAATACTTATCAACAGTAGCATTAAGGCAAATTTTTGATACAATAATTTTTTCATCATAATAATATTTTTGATTGTTTAAGCATTCATTATCCTGCCTATAAAAAGTAATGATAGAACAAACATAATAAATTAATCTGGTTAATCATTAACATAGTTAACTATTTTTTCTTTTATTTTAAAAAAAATATCAATTTTATATTCTATGAATCTACTTTTATTCAAAATTTATATTGTTAAGGGTTTTATTTTTATTAAAAAATAGTTAATTTTGTTAATGATTAATTAGATTAACTAATTTCAAGGATTGAAGGAGTGAAGGTGCAACAAGTACCTACCTCTTCAATCCTTCATTCCTTCTGTCCTTCAATACTTACAAAATGGTAGAACTAAAATTATTTCCAAAGCATACTGGAGTATGGGAAGGAACGTACACAAGAATTGATATAGATGGTAATTTGGTTGATAAATGGAAAAGCCGTTTGACCATAAAAATGCTACCTAATAGAATGTATCACCAAGTGAATGAATATATGTGGGACGATGGATTTTATGAGTGTTTAGATTTTGGTATTTGTCCTTTTAATGAAAAAGGAGAGTTGATTTTTGAAAATCCAAGACTTTCTGGCAAAGCATGGGAAACTGGCAGAAGTATCGTTTTGATTTGGGAATACAAACATCGTCCTGGAATGACCTTATTTGAGCAAATAGATTTAATCGGAAATGATGACCACCGCATCAGAGTTTGGAAATGGTCAGAAGGAGATACCTTTAACGGAATCACGATGATTGATGAACGGAAAGTGAAAACTGAAGAAGAGATTGACCCTCAATTCTGGATAGACTTACCGACAAAAAGAACAAATGGGCAAGCATCTCGGTCTGACTCATAAGGATTGAAGTTAGGCTGTTCAGAATTAGGAATAAATTTCCCCAACTTTTTCGTAAACTTTACGTTTGCTCTAGGGCAAAAAAATCATAAATCATAGTTCATACATCATCAATCCACTTAGCACGAAATTTAGATGGATTTATGATTGATGATGTATGATTTTAGATTTATGATTTGGCCCAAGAGTCAAGCAATAAACTGATGAAAATACTGGAAAAAAAATTCCCATATCTCAGTAATTCTGAACAGTCTAGATTGAAGGTTTCGCATACCCTCTATCCTTATCTAACCCTATCTAAATCATGGTAGGCAAAATCAGCAGCAGTAGTTACTAATTCATCGGTTGATAAAACCATAATCTTATCTCGATAACTAAAAACATTTTTACTAAGCCTGACTTGATAATTAAAATATTTATCACTGAATGCACAATCCTTGTCATTCATATACATATCATACACCTTGCCGTCTTTTTTGACATGTAAATCACATTTATCTGGATAGGCACTTATTTCTTCCTTAGTTAAGTTAGCGAGTATGGCTGGATTTTTCCAAGCCCCAACATATTTCTTTTTATCTTTAAAAGGCCACATTTTTACTTTGACCATTCCTGCTTCCTTATCAACAGAAAGGGTATAAATTCTTTGTCTATAAATCTCGTTTGGTTGGTGGTCTCTGTATTCTTCTACATATAAAACGTTTTCGCCAATCTCAGGAAGGTCTAGTTTGATGTAGTGGGATTCAATATTTAAGTAACCACCTTCTCCTGAATCATCTATGCGCCACACCGCCTTTCCTTGTTTTTCAGCAGCAGCTATCTGTTTATCATTATTATAAGTGCCTGGCCAAAATTCCATTATTTCTGCCAATTGTCCTCCAGGTGTATTATTGAGATTTTTGGAGGTACTACAACTTGATATAAAGCAAAGCGCAAAAATAAATACCATCATTTTTCTTATCGAAGTAATCATATCTTTAAAATTTAAAGTTTGAAAGTATAATATTTTGTAAAAATAATTAACTTTGTTAATAATTAATAATATTAACTAAATTACTTTTGCAATCTTTTATTATGAAAAAGAGTACATCGTCAAACTCAGATAGGATTAATATAAATATAGGCAGACGGAAAAGTCTTGGCTTATTAGGTAGTCTTTCGGCAGCAGTGATACTTCCTAGTTGTACGTTAAACGATGCCCCTGCCGTAAAAACTAGGCCAATATCTAAGGAATTGGCCTACGATTTAAACAATCCAAAAGATAAATTATTAATTTTTGAAAAACTACAAGGGGATTTGTCAGGGAAGCAAACATTTAGCTTTTCGGAAGGAAGAGTATTTGGTATTCGACCTGATAAATCAGCAGAAGATTTAAATGATTTTGGTCGAGAAGTTTTTAGATATACTGGTTGCGGAATGAAAATAAAAAGAATGACCGAAGAAGGAAATGTAGAAACAAAATCTAGAGCTTGGTTATTATACCAAGACCCTAAAACAGGTGCATTTTTGGATAGAATGAAAAACCCCTATACTGGAGAAGAAATCGAAGTGCCACCCTTTAGAGGTGGTATTCGAGGCGGAGTGATGACTCCACAAGGTCCAATCGTTGATGCTACTTTTACTATGGAAAGCACGGCCATTGGAAACCCTTTAGATTTAGTTTTTACGCAGATTGGTAACAGAATGCACCTTACCAGACATGCCTTTACGAAGTGGTTTGAAAAGAAATCTCAAACTTGGAGAACAGAAATGACGTTAGATACTTACGATTTTGATATGGACTATTTATATGACCGAAAGCATACTCATATTCCAGCGGATTCTCATTGGACCAGCCAAACTGCTTGGTTATCCTTGTTAAAAATGGCAGGTACACCAGGGCATATGCTATGGACTTCTAGTGGAGGAATATTAATGAATAAAAGCGATTTACCAAAAGCCTTTATTGCCGCTACTGAGGAAAAACAGCCTGATATTTTTTCTACTCAACTTAAATGGGAAGGGTAGATAAGGATTGAAGAGAGGGGTAACCGAATTTATTTGTCAACAATCTGTTTTCATGAGTATTCAAAAATAAATTTCATGCAAGATTTTAATAAAAATACTAAAACCATTACTCGGCGGTCAATTCTTAAAAAAGGAGCGTTATTAACACCGTTATTATTTGGGATTACTTCCTGTGGAGATGTAAAAAAGAAAGCGTATGATACTGATGTAATTATTGTGGGTGCAGGTTTATCTGGTTTAAATGCTGGACTGCTTTTAGAAGAATATGGGTATAAAGTAATAATAGTCGAAGGAACAGATAGAGTAGGGGGAAGGGTCCACACTGCAAAAGAAAGTAAGGTGCCAGGGCATCCTGAACTTGGAGCGAACGGCCTTGGTGGTGGATATGCTCGATTATTGGATGCTGCCAAAAAATACAAGGTAGATATTGTGAAATTCCGACCTCGGACGGAGCCTCGTAAAGGGGAAATAATGTACGTTATCAAAGATACCCATATACAACCAGCAGAATGGGCAAATCATGCCTTGAATCCTTACAAGGATGATTTTCGAAAATCTACGCCTTCAGGTGCGCCTTGGTCTGTTTATTCCAGTCAGAATCCATTGCCAAAGGGAGATTTAACCGCTTGGAAGACCTCTGATTTTAATAAATGGGATAAGTCAGTTTATGATTTATTAAAAGAACAAGGATTTTCTGATGCAGCGATTCAATTGGGCGTTGGCACCAATTCTAGTTATGGAGTAGATGGAAAAACTATTTCTGCTTTGATGTACTTTCAAATCATGAATTTCTTGAATGCTCAGTCTGCTTTTACTGGGCTTGGAGGTGCTGCCAAAGGTGGTAATCAAAGAATTCCAGAGGCAATGGCAGCGAATTTTAATAGTGATTTAAGGTTGGAGACGCCCGTTAAAGCTATGATGAATGAAGGCGATGGGGTAGAAGTGTATTTAGAAAATGGTCAAAAGTTAAGAAGTAGATTTGCCTTATCTACTCTGCCAACATCTGCTTTAAAAAGAATTAAACTCTCAGCAGGCATTCCCCCAAACCAACAAAAAGCAATTGATGACTTAGGCTATACGCCTTGTGCTCAATTT
>CAZXYA010000317.1:0-10646 GCA_964644655.1 uncultured Saprospiraceae bacterium
TTTTTCAAAATAATACGGCTGGTAGGAACGGCGGAGCTATTTTTAACTCCCAGTCAGCAGCAACATCAGGATTAGTATCCGAGTGTAGTCCACAAGTCAGCAATACCAATTTCATTAATAATACCGCAGGACAATCTGGAGGAGCCATCTATAATGAAGGAGCTTATTCTGGCATTGTCTCAGGAAATTATACGAATTGTAACTTTACCAATAATAGAGCTTCCAATAATGAGGGCGGGGCCATTTATAATAATGCTTCTTTCCAAGGCAATACGAGTCCAATATTTTTCCAATGTAATTTCATAGGCAATATAGCAACACCAGGATCTGGCGGCGCTATTTATTCGGATGCTAGTGGTCAAGGTATAGCAAATTTCCAAGTGACTAATTGTCTTTTTGAACAAAATATTTCCAACGTCTATGGTGGAGCTATTTGTAACATTATTTCTAATCAAGGAGAAATAAAACCAATTTATACCAACTGCATATTTAACGGAAACAGTTCTACTAATGGAGGTGCTACATACTCTAGAGGGGTTTTTGGTAGTAATTTGGATGTCGTCATAGCCAATTGTGTTTTTTATAAAAACCAAGGATCTATTGGAGGCGCTATTTATCAAAATGAAACAGGGGGAACGAGTTTGGTGACAACAAAAGTATCGAATAGTATTTTTGAACAAAATACTGCTGGCTTCAGTCCTACTTTTCACTTGACGGGGCCTTCTAGTATAGGTATAAATCATTCTATTTTTGATGTAAATATTTGTTTAGATTTAGTGGAAGGGGATGGTACTTCTGAAGCAGATTGTAATGGGAATAATATTTTCAACGAAGATCCATTATTTATAAATCCAACTAATAATGATTTTAAGGTCATGGCAAGTTCTCCTGCTATAGATGCAGGAAATAATAGTAATGTGCCAACTACAGTCAATCAAGACTTTGCTGGTAATCCAAGAATAGCTGGTGGTTTAGTGGACATAGGAGTATATGAACAAGTTAATACCACATCAGATAATGATGGAGATGGCATTCTAGATAGTAATGATAATTGTCCTTTAACCGCAAATGCCGGACAAGCAGATATAGACGGAGACGGAGCAGGAACCGTTTGCGATTGTGATGATTCTATTGCCACAGGAGTTAGTTGTCAGACAGGCTGTCGTGCTTTTTATTTGGATAACGATAATGATGGATATGGACATCCAACATCAAGTGTCATTACTTGTGTTGCTCCAATTGGATATGTAGCCAATAATCAAGATTTTAATGATAATGATCCTACTCTTTTTCCGAATGCTCCAGAACTATGTGATGGAAAAGATAATAATAATAATGGGCAAACGGATGAAGGGACAGACGATGATAATGATGGTGTTTGTAATGAAGATGATGTATGTCCAGGTGGGGATGATACGATAGATTTAAATGGCAATAATATTCCAGATGATTGTGAGAGTCAAATATCACTTACTTGTCCTTCTGATATTACTATTAGTGCAGATGCAGGTCAAAATGCGGCTAGGGTAAATTGGACCATTCCTGCTGCCACTACCAATTGTAATGGAGATGATTCTGGGAGTGGAAGCTGTACAGGAGCGGCAATTTCTGGGTTCACCTTCAAAGGAACCCATAACGGACATGATTATTATTTATCGAATGTAGGTGCTTTTTGGACAGATGCACAAATGATTGCTACTGCCAACGATGCTAATTTGGTAGTCATTAATAATCAAGAAGAAAATGATTTTGTTAAAAGCATTATCGGTCAGAATATCGTACATATTGGATTAACAGATGAGGCGGTTGAAGGTACATTCGAATGGGTTAATGGAGATGACTTTAATGCTTTTAATAATTTTGAAGGAACACCCAATAGTCAGGATTATGGCATTATGTATTTCTGGAATGGTAAGTGGGCAGTAGATGGAAATTATACCAAACAATTTGTGATAGAAAAAGCTTGTGACGGTGGAAATGGTGGCAGTATTATGATTAATCAGACAGGAGGGCTTGCAAATGGGACTAATTTTCCTATCGGTACAACACCAGTAACTTATACAGCAACGGATGATTGTGGTGGAATCAGGAGTTGTACTTTTAATGTAACTGTTGAAGCTACGGCTAGTGATTTAGTTATTAATTGTCCAACAGATATTATTATCAATGCAGCGCCAGGGGCGACAGAAACTATTGCCACTTGGAGTGAGGCTACAACTTCTACTAATTGTACGGGGACTATTACTGTTATGCCTTCTCAAGCTAGTGGAACTTTATTTCCTATAGGAACTACTCCAGTAACTTATACAGCAATGGATGATTGTGGTAGTATAGCAACCTGCCAATTTAATGTGACAATCAATGCTACTAATAGTGACCTTAGCGTTATTTGTCCGACGGATATTACTATCGATGCTGCACCAGGAGCAACAGAAGCTATTGCCACTTGGAGTGAGGCTACAACTTCTACTAATTGTACGGGGACTATTACTGTTATGCCTTCTCAAGCTAGTGGAACTTTATTTCCTATAGGAACTACTCCAGTAACTTATACAGCAATGGATGATTGTGGTAGTATAGCAACCTGCCAATTTAATGTGACAGTTAATGCCACTAGTAACGATATTAGCATTAGCTGCCCAAGCGATATTATTGTAACAGCCGACCCAGGAGCTATGAGTAGAAATGTTTCTTGGGCGAATCCAACAATTGCAAGTAATTGTGGGATAGGAAATGTTTCTGTTAATGCCTCAATAATAAGTGGTGCTGCCTTCCAAACTGGCACGACTACTCCTGTAACTTTAACAGCAACAGATGAATGTGGAGGGGTCATTTCCTGTACCTTTAATGTGACAGTCAATGCAGGAACTAGTATTGTTAATTTAGTCTGTCCCGCTGATATTATAATGGATGCGGACCAAGGTGCTACTTCCAAAATAATTACTTATCAAAATCCAATTAGTAATACCACTTGTGCAACAAATGGTGTAAGCCTAGAATTATTAAATGGCTTAGCAAGTGGTGCTGCCTTCCCAATTGGTACAACAACAGTTGAATATTTAGGAACGGATGAATGCGGTTCGACAGATGTTTGCTCTTTTAATGTAACGGTTAATGCCGCTGCTGCGATTGACATCCAGTTAAGCTGTCCTGCTGATATTACCCAAACGGTAGCTGCTCCATCAGGATCAGTAGCTGTTTCTTGGGCAACTCCTACAGGGGGAAGTAATTGTAATACAGGAGGGTTTGCTTTCACTCAAACTGAAGGACCAGCAAGTGGTAGTCAATTTGGAGTTGGCAATACCCTAATTACTTATACCGCAACAGATAATTGTGGCAGTTCGATTACCTGCAGCTTTACCATCACTATTACTGTAAATAATAGTGATTTAAATTTAACTTGTCCAACTGACATTAATCTTAGTGTTCCTCAAGGAAGTGGAGGTAGCGTCGTTACTTGGGCTATGCCAACTGCCACCACGAATTGTGTAGTCGATGGAGGTGGAATACCAAGTTGTAGTGGCGCAGCAATTGTAGGATTTGATTATAAGGGAGAATATAATGGGAGTGATTATTACATTTCTCTACAAGAAGAGAATTGGTTAACCGCAAAGGCAAATAGTGAGGCTGTAGGAGGCACCCTAGCAGGTATAGAAGATCCCCAAGAAAATGATTTTATTAGAAACATTGTAGAAGGAGAGATTGTCTTTATTGGTAGAAATGATATGGCTGTAGAGGGAGTTGAAGAATGGCTAAATGGAGAAGATGCGACTTACCGTAATTTTAGTAATTTCACCCCTAATAATAATGAAAATGACTTTACGGTATTTTACCCTTGGGATGGTACCTGGGATTGGGTAAGCAATGGTACTTACAAAAATTATTTATTAGAGATTAAATGCGGTGGCAATGGAGTATCTGTTCCTGAAATCACTCAAACTAGCGGACCTTTAAATGGAAGTGTTTTTCCTGTAGGTACCACAACCGTTACTTATCAAGCAATAGACGATTGTGATAATTTAACAACTTGTAGTTTTAATGTAACGGTTACGGAAACAGTCGTAGTTTGCTCCCCTGATAATAATGGAGGTCAAATTAGTGGAAATGAGATTATTTGTGATCCTTATGATCCACAAACTATCACTAGTAGTAGTGTACCAACAGGTGGTTCAGGTGAGATAGAATATAGATGGTTAAAATCAGAGAATGGCTGTCCTACTTCTATAAATCAAGCCATTCCAAATAGTAATCGTCCAACTTATAATCCACCTTTTATTACCACTACCACCACTTATGTAAGATGGAGTCGAAGAGCCAATTGTACGGAATGGGTAGCCAGTAACTGTATTACAAAAACGGTAGACGATTGTGGTACGACCACTAATTATTGTGATTTAGCAGCGGAGCAACCTTGGCAAGAATGGATTTCAAGAGTAGCGGTTGCCGATTTAGATAACCCTTCTGGTAAGTCTCTTGGCTATGATGATTATACCAATTTAGTGGCCAATTTAACCGCAGGTCAAGCATATACAGTAGATGTAACCCTAACTTTTAGTTATAACCAATGGGATGAAACGGTCTATGTTTGGATGGATTTTAATCAAGATAATGATTTTAATGACCCCGGAGAATTGGTTCTAGAGCAATTATCTCCTTCTAACGGAGATGGTGGGGCACAACCAGATGTGATTGTAGGTGCTTTTATCGTTCCTGCTAATGCTACTCCTGGTACTACTCGAATGAGAGTAGCTATGAAACGAGAATTTAGTGTCAATCCTTGCGGAGATTTCATACATGGAGAGGTGGAAGATTATAGTTTAAATATTACAGCAGGTGCTTCGAGCAGAGCTACGCCTATTTTAGCGTTCGACGCTTATCCTGTTACTGGTAACTCCGTTTTAGAATGGGTTTCTAATACAACTGATTTAGAAAATAATTTTGAAATAGAACGTTCTATAGACAATCAAGAATTTGAAAAAATCAATAATATATCCGTTGAATATGAGGGAGATTACGACAAATTTTATAAGATCATAGATGACCAACCAGAAATGGGAGGAAACTATTATCGGATTAAACAAGTTTTCAAAGATGGTCAAGTGACTTATAGCGATACTAAAAAAATCATATATGGTCATAAAGAAAGAAAATTACATTTCTACCCTAACCCTGCAACGAATGTTTTATATGTAGAAACCAGAAATTTTCAAAGCCAGGAAGGGGAAATTCAAATTATCAATATGTTTGGTCAAGTACTGAAGAATATTGATTTATCGGCAGAAACGGATGCAGTTATTCAAATCCCTCTAGATGAAATAGGCAATGGCATACACAGTCTTATGTTTAAAATGGAAGGAAAACCTATCCAGACCCAGTTATTTATGGTAGAAAAAATGTATTAAGGAGATTTTATTCTTGCCCTACTAAAAATGAATATTATAGTCTTTCGCTATTGCGCAGCTCGGACAGAAGAGGGAACTTGAGGGTGAAACGGATTTAACTAGTGGTTAGTCTATTCAATATTGGCTAACCACTAGAAGGTCCTTATTTTTGACTTTTAAAAGAGATCAAAAGACCTGCATGCTGAATAAGACAAATCGGGGGCTATCTATTTTTCCCTATCCTCTTTAAAACTATTCACCTTTTGAAAACACCACTTTTCTCAGCTAAAAACAAAGGTTTGGGGTTAATAAATCTGATTTTTCTTTAAATTCTCCAACAAAGACATTTCGAAAGCATCAAAAAGATATTATCTTCGTATTCATAATTCACTACAAAATATTAGTGGGTATTAATTTTGCGAAGAAAATTGATGCCCCAACAACATTCACTTACTATTCCATGACAAGCACTAAACTTTATAACTCATTCCCAAGAATAAGTTATCAAAAAAAAGCAGCACTCATTAAATTTGTTTGTGATTACCAAGAAGGTACTTGCCTAAATAAATCCACTATTACTCATTTAGTCGATTATGCACTAAAAGAAATTTCTTCTTTTGGCGGGTTTCTTGTTACCGAAGAAACAGAAGAAGAAGTATTAGGGATAATGATTGTTAATAATACAGGAATGGAAGGATATATGCCAAATAATCTAATTGTGGCAAGCGCCTTTTTACCAAATATTGGAAAGGAGGGATCAAAAAAGAGAATTTTACAAAAAATCATGTATGTAACTAGAGGAGATACCGCTTTATTTATCAAGAATACTTACCAACAAAAAAGCTATTTAGCTAATTTAGGCATCAAAACTATAAAAATGATTGCCTAATCCTAAATAAAATAAAATATTTTTGCTAATTCTTATAACAATTTACTACCTTACTCTTAATTTGAAGATTAATCTTTAAATTTCATATTTTACACTTAATTTTTTCATTAGAAAACTATACAAAATGACAGTAATTAAAGTTGTTGAATTATTAGCAAACTCTAAAAAGAGTTGGGAAGATGCTACTGCCCAAGCCATTAAAAGAGCATCTAAATCTATTAATAATATTCGTTCTGCCAATGTTGGTAATATGAGTGTGACCGTTAAGAATGGAAAAGTAAATGAATATCGGGTCAGCTTAAAAGTTACTTTTGAAGTTGGCAGCTAAATTACCATGAAAAATAAGATGTTAAAAGACTAGTAGTTAGTCATGTATAAAATGACCCGTGCAAAATTTTTCGAGGAGACACTTGGAGCGTCTTTCAGACCTCCAAGCGTTTTGACTAACCTACCCGTCATTTTAAATTTGGTCGAACACTAGGTTATTTTTTGCCAGTTCCCTTATACAAAGAAAAACTTCTAACGAAACAATCGTTTTATTAGAAGTTTTTTGGTTCTTTGATAAATTCCTCCGATGAATCGAAGGGATTTCTCAAAGAACCAGTTTTTTACTTTACTGAGTATTTTTATTGAAAATAAAATTTCCATTCGTCTATTTTTTCCAAACATTTAAGTTAAAGAATTTAGAAAGGCAAAACATAATAAGTATTTTAGCGTTTTAAAGCACTCACGAAAAGAATTAGATATGGTATATACAACCCATAAAAAGGTGACTTTTTGGACAACGCTCATTTGTCTTTTGATGGTATTTCCATATCTAAATGCACAATCTGCTCTTCTTTCTGTTTCAAGTTTGTCTCCTACTATCAATGATTCTTTAGATAACCTAATTTTATATAGTGTAGATGGGCCTTATTTATTTAGAGATAAAAAGGATGCTAGGCTAGTTAAAGTTATTCAGTCCGCTAGTCAATATCACATTTTAGAGGAGGTTATCACCTTATCTGAAACGACTACCTTAACTTGTACCGTTGATAATGAGGATAAAGATACCTTTACTATTCCCCTTTTGAAAAAGATTAAGGTACCAAAAAGTAATTATAAACAACCTGACAAATTATTAGCTATTTCAGATATAGAAGGAAACTTTAATGCCTTTTATAGCCTGTTGGTAGCTAATGGAGTAATGGACAAAACATTTAATTGGACCTATGGAAAAGGGCACTTAGTTTTAAATGGTGACTTTATGGACCGAGGAGAAAATGTGACACAGGTGCTTTGGTTAATTTATAAATTAGAACAGGAAGCACAAAAAATTGGTGGCGCAGTACATTTTATTTTAGGTAACCATGAAGTATTGAATTTAGAAGGTATGACCAATTACGTAGATAAAAAATACACTCAATTTGCTCAAAAATATACGAGAACACCTGATGTTAAAGCAGCTTATACCAAATTAATGTCAAATAACCGAGAATTGATTAGGTGGATGAAATCAAAAAATGCTATTGAAAAAATTGGAAACATCCTTTTTGTTCATGGTGGGATTAGTCCAGAACTAGTTAAAACGGGATTTAGGATAGATCAAATAAATAGGATTATTCGAAATCGCTTAAAACATGGTCCTTCCACGAGTGAATTAGATCGACAAGATGAAGATTTTCTTTTTGCTAGTCATGGTCCTTTATGGTATCGGGGATTGGCTATTCCTTATCGAAATTTTTATAAAAAGTGTACGAATAGAGAAGTTAATAAAGCCTTAAAACATTTTAAAGTAAGTCATATTGCTATTGGACATACCATTGCTCAAAATGTTAGTTTAGACTTTGATGGAGGAGTTATCAGAACTGATGTTAGTCATGGGGACAAAAAAAACTCTACTACCGCTCAAGCTTTATTGATGATTGATGGCGAACTATTTAGAGTTGATGGGCAGGGGAATCAAGTTGCTTTATAGCATTAGTAAAAAATCGTACATCGTCCAGAAGACCAACTTATTCTTTCCTCGTTATTAATAAATTTATAGTTGTTCGTTAATCTTTGAACCTGCTTACTTCCGGCTATACTTCCTTTTTTGATTCATTTTAGCAACTGCCTTTTCAATCCCATCAGGTGTTAGTGGATACATGTTCATTACTCTTTTTAAAACAGGAATGGTATCTGAGGAATACCAATATTTCTCTGCCATAGGATTCATCCAAGCAATACGTTTGTACTTTTTAGTTAAAACTTCCCAAGATTCTATACTGGTCCTACCTAATTCGTAGGGTGCCATATCCGCATCTCCAATGACAAATAAACTATAATTTTTATCTTCAGATGCTATTTTTTCAACTGGTACAAATTGGGTTCTACGGACATCCTTATAAGCGCCGTTATAAATAGTATTATGGTAATAATAAGTTTTTAAATCATGGGCAAAACGTGTTTTCATTTTAGCAAACAACTTTTGCACCGCTTTGATGTAAGGAGTCATAGACAAACCACCATTATCTATCATTAAAATAACTTGTACCTTATGCTGAACTTTTTCTTTTTCATAAGGAAGGAAAATACCACCTTGTTTTAAGCCTTCGGTAATAGTGGTGGGTATATCTAAAATAATTTCTGCAGACTCATCTTCAATACCCTTCAAAACTGCTAAGGCAGCATCAATATTGTCATCTTTTAAAATCGCTTTGGCATCGGCTGGATAAAAACGGCGGTCATTAACGACTTTTCTAGCCATTTTTCCACCACCACCGCCACCAACTCGAATACCACCTGCCGCAGCCCCATTATTGCCATAAGGAGAAATACCACCAGAACCTATCCAATGACTCCCCCCATTATGTTTGCCTTTTTGTTGTTTGGCAACGGCTTCCATTCTGCGCTTTAGTTCTTCCATCGAAATATTGCGATAATCCGCCATTTTATCCAACTTGTTTGGCTGGCCCGGGTCGGTATCTGCATTCGCAGAATCTACTTGATTGGGGTCGTCTTTAGCTAGGATTTCATTTCCATCAATCACTTTTTGAATATCGTAAGTACTAATATGTACCTCGTCCAAAAAACGGTCTACTAATTCTTTGATGTCTGGCAATTTCCCATTGTCTTCTTCCTCCATCAAATTCTTTTTCCAGTCTTGAAACGTCTCAGAACGCACCAAGGCACTTTCTAAAGTCTCTCCATTTTTGATTTCTACTTCTAGGAAATATTCATAAAAAGCAGCCGTATAAGGTCCAAACTCTTTCGGATCATTCGTAATTAATGCTTTCAATACTAAATAAATATCCCCTAAGGTATGAACTAAGCCTTTATCCATTGCCCTGCGTAAATGCAAAAGCGTACGGACATCTGCATTGAGTTTATGCTTGCGGAAAGTATGTGGTAAGGATTGAAACATCTTTATTTGAGTTATGAATGATGAGTTATAAGTTATGAATATGGGTAAACTGCAAAATCAAAACTATTTAGAGATGAACTATGGGCTATGACGCTACTCATAACTCATCACTAATAACTCATAACTTAAGTTGCGCTTTATTTCTTTCTAATATCTTCATGTCCGATTGGGTTTTAATTAAAACGCCCATCCCGTCCATTTTAACTAATTTCTCTAATGCTTTATCTTTAGAAAAGGTATTGACATACTTCAACCAATTCAATAATTCTCTAGTACTTGGCGCTCTTTCTAGGCCTAAATGCCGAACTTGGTAGAATAGTTGAATCGCTTTTTGTACAATTTCTGCATCGGCAGAAGGGTAGTGCTTATGGACAATTTCCAACATCAATTCTGGTGTTGGAAAGGTAATATAATGATAGATACACCGTCCTTTGAAGGCTGTAGGCAATTCTTGCTCTCGGTTACTCGTAATCACGATGGCAGGCATATCTTCCTCACTTATAGAAATTTCCTTGCCAGACTCGGGCAAAATAAATTTTCTATGACTTAAAGCGTATAATAAATCGTTTGGAAACTCTCTTGGTGCCTTGTCAATTTCATCAATTAATAATACAGAATTAGGCATAGAAAAAGATTTTGCCCCTGGTCCCATCATCACATAGTCATCCAAATTTTCGGTGCTTCTACCACCTGTACTTAGTTTCTTCGCCAAGCCTTTTTCATCTCGCTGTGCATTCAGCACTTCAATCTGAGAATCTCTTAAATATTTGACGTGGTCAAATTTTGCCACAAACTGCTCCACCGTACTTTTTGATCCTACAGGATACACAAATAAGTCGATGTTATTATCTTTGGCAAATTGTATCGGTAACTCTGTTTTTCCCGTTCCTGGTTCTCCTTCCATTAAAAGTGGCATGCCTAACACCCTTGACATGTGAAATGCCTGTGCTAATTCTGCATCACATAAATATTTATCGGACCCTGTCCACAT
>CAZXYA010000318.1:0-10642 GCA_964644655.1 uncultured Saprospiraceae bacterium
CTGTAAACGTACATTCGTTAATCCTGTTTGGTTGAATCGTTCAATAGCCGCTTTAATTATTTTCTGTTTTGTTGCGCTCATTTTTTTACTTCAGTTTCAGGATTATAAGAATCTAATAAACGCTCAATCATTAAGTCAAATTCTAATCGTCCACAATCTGTTAAATAAGGAAGTACTTGACTCCACACCACCTCTTTGAAAATACGTTCTCTTTCTTCGGGAATCCCTTTATCTAAAGGTTGGGTCATCCAAAAGGTGATGATCATCCAGATAGTATGCGCAATAACTTTATAGTGTGCTGGTCTAATAGGCTTTTTAATTAAGCCTCGTGCTTCATTAAAATTAAACCAGTTTTCTATTTGCAAAATAATTTTATAGCTATACGTTTCTCGTTTTTTATATAGTTTTGGATAAGCTCTTTTTAATTCCAATAAGTCAATAAAATAAAAAGAATGATGGCTCAATAAATGATAGTACTTAGCCAAGTGATTATCGAAATCCATCAATGATAAAAATAGGTGATCGGGCGCAATAAATGGGGCTATTTCTTCGGATAATTCTTGGTCGATAGCTTTGACAATTGCCTTTTTACTGTAATAATGGTAGGCTAAATTGCCAACACTAATACCTACTTTATCTGCAATGTGCTGCAATCGAACATTAATCAAGCCATGTTGATTGAATAATCGAAGTGCTGCCGTTAATATTTTCGTTTTTGTATTACTCATTTATCCAGATTTACTATGGAGTAAACGTTTTACGGAATTTGCATTAAAAATACAATTTTATCAGTAAATACAGCATTTATCTTACATTACTTTTAGATTTTCTTATGAATAATGTATAATAAAAATTGACCTTAAAAATAATTAAAATGTTTGCAAGTTCATCAAATCTATTTCTACGACTAATCCATTATTAAATTAATTGCTTTCAAAAATTCGTGAAAATCTGGCCTATTCTTTATTTAAAAAATTATTAATCATTACATTTACCAGAAATATTATATAAATCATATTATTTTCTGATGAAAGAAACGCTTTTCCTATTATGCTTTTTCTTAGTAAGTTGTTCTACTAATACTTCCAATTCGACAAAAGAAATCAATAATAAAGAAGGGAAAGTGGTAAACACCACCAATAAATCAAACAAATTCAATGTTTGGGCTGCCTCCGACCCACACGTTACCGTAGATGCGATTCATGGAGTAGAACCCTTACAATTAGCATTGCGACAATCGGAAGGCTATTGGGATTTTTTGCCAAAAATGGAGTTAAAATTAGGCGGTATTCCGCCTGCTTTTGATTGGGATATTATGCTTTTGGCAGGGGATTTCACCTCTAGTCAATTCCCTCCAAGAGATGGCGAAGGCAAAATTTTAGTCCGCCAATTTGAAGTAATGGATAAACATAATCGCGAAGATATTTATTCCATTGCAGGTAATCATGATGGCGATTATTATGATTTGGGTGTAGGTCATTGGTTTAATAAATGGATGGATCCAATGGGGGAAAATACAGAATTTTCTGGCGTAGAGGCTAGCAAAAGAAAATACCCAACAGAAGGCACTTGGGAACGCTATAAATTTGTAGCTGGGAATACCTTATTTTTAATGTTATCGGATTATAATTCAGCCCCAACGCCTGTTGGTCGAGGGTCTAGTGTACAAAATTTGCCTGGTGGATTTCCTGCGGGAGCAGTTACTAGGGAAACTTTTAATTGGTGGAAAGAACAAGTAATCACCAATCAAGATAAAATCATAGTTACCGTTCATCATCATGTATTAAGAGGTACAACTACTATCTCGTTCCCTAATGGAGGAAAAGGTATTCATGCCAATAATACAGGAGATTTTGAAGGGGCGAGTTATCTGTATTATATTGTAGAAAATACCGACCCTGAAAATTTTGAATACACCAAATCTACTGCCGAAACACCAGGGCCATTTGAAACTTTCTTAGCCGATTTTCAAGCAAAAAACGGCAAGCCTGCTATTGATCTTTGGTTAGGCGCTCATTCTCACGCTCATCCACAAGATACTTATAATGGTAAAGGATTAGTAGAAGCTAAATGGGGCGTGACCTTTATGCAAGTTTCCGCTTTAACACATTACCATTCTGGACGAACGCCAATGAGTTGGTTGCTAAGTTTTGAGAATGGTAGCAATAATTTAGACCTTGGGAACTATATCCATCGAGCGCCATATTATAATCATATTCCTGCTGCTTTGATGAAATCAAAAGGGGTGAAACCGATTGGTGAAGCAGCACCAGAAGGCGGATTGACTAAAAATGGATGGTATACGCCTAATGCACGGAAAGTAACTTTGCGCCATGCCTTCAGTAACACAGCTCTGTGAGCTGTAACATGCTAGTTATTAAGATTCTTTTATGACCTCACCTATAAATCCCAGCTTAGAGAGCTATGTTACTCAAGAGGACGTAGGAGTTCTAGCTGATAAAAAGCCTCAAATCCAGGTCGAGCATAAGTGAAAGGATAATCCTGCCAATGCGTAACAAGTCCAGCAGTTACTGGATTTTCCAAAGTGTAAGTATGATAAAAGGCCAAATCACCTCTATCCCTAACTAAATGATCATAGCTTTCGGATATCCATACTTTTCTGCCAACAGATTGACGGTGTAAATTAATTTGTCGAGCCGTATATTTTTTAATACTGCCTAAAATATGCCCAAGTTCTTGAGTCAATTTATAAAAAGTTAGATGTACATGATTTGACATAATGCAATAATTGATAACTTTATACCTATTTTCGTCAAAAAACATAATGGCGTCAGCTACTATTTGGGCAATAGTAGGTTCTTTTAGAAAATGGGGACCAGAGTGATTTTCATTCAATAAGGCATCGAATTTTCCAAAATATAATCGCCGCATTTTGTTTAACTCAATTTTAGTGACATCTTCGGGCAATCCTTTTTCAAGAAGTGCTTTTTTTGCTTCGGTTCGTTCTTCTTGCAATCGGATAATGACCTTTTTGGGCAAAGAACCATCTAATCTAAATACAATGGCATAGACACCATCGGTTGCTTGCCAATGAGGGAGATTCCGACGAGTAAGAGGATTTTTTGGTCGGTAGTTTTCATTATTCATAGTAAATGTTTAGGTAACACAGCTCTGTGAGCTGTGCCATGTTTAATTGATAAACAAGATACTAATAATTTTTCATACATTCACAGCTCAGAGAGCTATGCTACTTTTCACAGCTCAGAGAGCTATGCTACTTTTCACAGCTCAGAGAGCTATGTTACCTCTTATTTTCAAAACGATGAACCAACAAATTGCTTTTATATTCGTCTTTTTTTTATTATGTTTTGGTTGTGCTAGTGAATCCTCCTACGAGGAAACAACCCCCTTAACCACCAAAATAAATACCGAAAAAACAACTGGTTATAACGACGCCAGAAACGCCTACTTCGGAGACTTCCATATCCATACCAGTTGGTCCTTCGATGCCTTTATTTATAATGTACGCACTACTCCCGATGACGCCTACCGATTTGGCAAAGGAGAAGCCATTCCTCATGTTTCGGGGCAACCTGTTCAATTACAAAGACCGCTTGATTTTATGGCAGTCACCGACCATTCGGAGTATTTGGGTGTGATGATGCAGATGAAAGATAAAAACAATCCTTTATCTGAATTGGAAATTGCTAAAAGTATCAATGACCCAGACCCTACCATTTCTAAAAAGTCATTTGGTAAAATAGGCTTTAGTATTGCGACCAATTGGCCCTATAAAGAATTAATTAAAAAAGACATTATTCAAAATACTTGGAAAAAGAATATAGCCGCTGCGGATAGGCATTATGAACCTGGGAAATTTACGACTTTCCCTGCTTATGAATGGACTTCTTCTCCCGCAGCTTATTTTACTTGGCCAATGTATGCAAGAAATATGCACCGAAATGTCATTTTTAAAGGTGGAAAAGTATCGGGAATGCCCTTCTCTTCTTTTGACTCCCAAAACCCAGAAGACCTTTGGGAATGGATGGAATTGCAAAGAACAAAAGGCATTGATTTAATAGCAATTCCGCATAACGCCAATATAAGTGACGGAAAAATGTTTGCGCCAACCACCAATGATGGAGATAAAATGGATGCAGCGTATGCCCAAAGCAGAATGCGCAATGAACCAGTAGCGGAGGTAACACAAATTAAAGGAACTTCTATGGTACACCCCGCTTTATCGCCCAATGATGAATTTGCAGATTTTGAAATCTATCAATATACTTTGGGCAGAAGCGTACCAAGAGTGCAAAGTCAACCAAAAGGTAGTTTTGTGAGGGAAGCTTTTAAAGACGGATTGGCAATTGCCCAAGAAATTGGTGGAAATCCTTTTAAATTTGGTGTAATTGGAAGTACCGATTGCCATAATGGCGCGAGTAATATTGAGGAAGACAATCAAATTGGTAAATCAGGTTTACAAGACCCAACACCCGAAATTAGACTGAGTGATATGCCTTCAGGAGAACGGATTCGGAAAGGCGCAGTTGGTGGCGTTGCAGGAGTTTGGGCTAAAGAAAATACTAGAGAAGCTATTTTTGAGGCTTTTCAACGTAAAGAAGTATTTGCGACTTCTGGGCCTAGAATTAAGGTACGCTTTTTTGCCAGTTGGGATTTTGATACCTTAAATTTTCAACAAGCCAATTGGGATTCCCTAGCTTATGAATTGGGTGTACCAATGGGTGGCGATTTAACTAATTCAACTACTCGCAAAAAAGCGCCTTCTTTTTTAATTAATGCTATAAAAGACGGAGAAGGCGCAAATTTAGACCGCATTCAAGTCATTAAAGGCTGGGTGGATAAAGCAGGACAAACCCAAGAAAAGATATTTAATGTGGCTTGGTCGGATAATCGACAACTCGGTGCAGATGGACAAATTCCAGCCGTTGGCAATACCGTAGATATTCCTACGGCTACTTATTCCAATGATATTGGGGCGGTAAGGCTACAAACTATTTGGACAGACCCTGAATTTGATGCGGATTTATCGGCATTTTATTACCTTCGAGTTTTAGAAATTCCAACGCCTCGATGGACCACTTATGATGCGGCTGAATTGAAGGTAGCTGTACCTACAGATGTGCCTGCGACTATTCAAGAACGGGCTTGGAGTTCGGCTATTTGGTATAAGCCGTAGGAGAGAAGTGAGAAGCCAGACCATTTCATTGTAAGAAGAGAGATTAATATCGTGCTAATAAGCAGATTAAATTTTCAACTAGGAATGTTGGTTCAAAATAAAAAGTATGGAAAATGCACCATCCGATAATAAAGAGGAGAACGAATCTAAAAAGATGAGTGACCAAATGATTGATAAAGGACTGGAAACCTTTAAATGGGATTTTTTCTCCCTTTTTTACCTGACGCTCTATTAATTTGCATTTTAATTTTAATGGATTCCTATACAATTCTAAAAACAAAACATGAAACGATTTCCCATCTTATTTTTTCTTTTTCTAATCACCAATTGCCTATCAGCACAAGACCAGCCAAATATCATTTTTATGTTATCCGATAATCTTGGATATGGTGATTTAGGTTGTTATGGTGGTGGCATTATTAGAGGTGCCCCAACACCAAATATAGACCAATTAGCCAGCGAAGGCATTCGATTTACCAATTTTAATGTAGAATCAGAATGTACCCCTTCTCGGTCTGCTTTGATGACAGGGCGATATGCTGTTCGGTCTGGCACAACAAGAGCAGTTCCCATTCAAGGGATTCCACAGGGAATGGCACCTTGGGAAGTCACGATAGCAGAAAGCCTAAAAGAAAAAGGTTATGATACCGCTATTTATGGCAAATGGCATATTGGGGTGGAAAAGGGACGCTTTCCGACCGACCAAGGCTTTGATGAATGGTGGGGCATTACGAATAGTACAGATGTAGTGAGTTGGCCAACCAGAGTAGGATTTGACCCTAATTTAATTAAGGAATTCCATGTTTTAGGCGGTACTAGCAAAGAAGGGGTAAAACCAGTTATGCCTTATAATTTGGAAGCTCGACCTTTGATGGATGAAATCATTCAGCAAAAATCGGTTGCTTATATTAAAAAACAAGCAGCCAATAAAAAATCGTTTTTTCTATACATTCCTTGGATAGCGGTGCATCATCCGCCCATTCCTCACCCAGATTTTAAAGGCAAATCAGGCAATGGCGATTTTTCGGATATGATGATAGAACATGATTATCGAGTTGGACAAGTGGTTAAGGCTGTAGAAGAAGCTGGTTTATCTGAAAATACGATTATTATTTATGCAAGCGATAATGGCCCCGACCGAGCTTACTTTCCAGATATTGGAGATACTGGCCCATTTAGAGGCTATTTGGGAAGTGTGCATGAAGGGTCTATTCGTACGCCAATGATGATTCGATGGCCCAATAAAATTAAGGCGGGGCAAGTGAGTAATGAATTGGTTTCTATTACGGATTTTATGCCCACTTTAACCAATTTAGTGGGTGGGAAAATTCCTAAAGACCGAGCTTATGATGGGGTGAACCAACAAGGACTTTTCTTTGAAAATACAGGCAAATCTAAAAGAGACGGCGTTTTATTTTTTCACGATGAAACGTTTGTCGCCGCTAAATGGCGGCAGTTTAAAATTTATTTTCAAGATGAAGGCGTAATGCAGGAAGAACGAACTTATAGCGATTTATGGGCGCCACAAGTTTTTAATATTATGCAAGACCCCAAAGAATTGCATGATATAGGCTTAAAGAATCTATGGATAGTTGGGCCTGCATTGAGGCAATTAGTGCCTTTTTATGCAAGTGTTCGGCAGTTTGGATTAGTAGAATCTGGTGCGGCTAAACCTAGTCCTGGAGAGGTGGTTATTCCCTTTACTAAATCTGCCCAATTGAAGGAATTATTTGATAAAATGTTGGCGCAGGCAAAAGCTAGAGCGATGCAAAAAGCAGAGGAAGAGAAAAATAAAAAAGAATAGAAAACTTGAAAAAACTATAGACATGAGCTAGGAGGATAGGTTGTACGGATTAAACTGATTGGGCGGATTTGAACGGATTTTTCTTATTATATTTTCTATGACCTATCAGGATTATTATAGAATATTTAAAGCCTCGACTCTATTTCAATCCTATTATCCTGTGGAGAGTTGTAAGAAACGCCAAGTTATAAAAACTCTTTTTAACCAATAAATCAGCCTAAATAATAATGGACATTCAATCTAATTCTCCCCTTCAAAAAGTCCCCAATGATTATGCTTTAGGCGAAGCTTATAATCATTGGTTTACCATTCCAGAAGGCCCTGATAAAGGGAAAAAACTGTTTTATTACGATTATCAACCACCTAATAATCCTAGTGAAAAGGTTGTTTTATTTGTACATGGAAACCCTGAGTGTTCCTATACTTATCGCCACATTAGAGATGAAATTGTAAAAAGCCAAGAAGCGGTAAGAATTATTGCGATGGACCATATTGGTTTTGGCATTTCAGATAGGGCGACTTATGAAATGATTGATATTCACCATGCTTTTAATTTGAAATTACTGATTCAGAAACTCGATTTACAAAATATCATTTTAGTCATCCATGATTGGGGTGGACCAATTGGTATTGGTGCATTGATTGACACTCCCGAAAAAGTAATTGGTTTAATCGTTCTGAATACTACGGTGTTTCCAATGCCTAAAACTGGTTATCAATACACCAATTTTCCTTTCGTTATCCTGCCATGGTCTTTTACGCCTTATTTTATGCCCAATGCTATTTGGGGTGGAATAGCTGCTTATGTAGTTTCTAATGGACATCCTCAAGGATTTTTTACTTTCGTTTTTCAATCAGCTAAACGAATATGGAGACATCTTTTTCAATCATTTGATGAAAACAACCCAGAATATATATGGTCGCAAATGTTGAGAGATGACATGAATACGGCGAGTTCCAAAAGGCAAGTTTTACAAACACCTGTTTGGGGATACGGTTATGAATATCAAGACAAAAAACTAGGAAAAGTTACGAATCACGCATTTTATAAAAATATACAAACGACCATTTCCAAAAAATGGAAAAATATTGCCGTAGCTGGATTTTTTGGTTTATGGGATGCCTGTGGCAAAAAAGAGGTTATTGAACAATGGCAAGAAGCTTTGCCGCAAATATCTAATCATTTATATCAATATGAAGAAATAGGGCATTTTATTGAAGAGTATAAAGGGACGGAAATTGGAGAGAAGATAGTAGCCTTTTTGAGGGTATAGCAGTAATCTTTTCTATTTCTAATTTAGTTAATTATTAAGCTGCTTTATTAAATATGCAATAAGCAATCCGTTGGGCAAACTAATCCGTTGGGAGTATTTTTTTCCCAACAGATTAATTTCCTAACGGATTTTAAATGCATTATTAGAATAAATAATATCAATTTTTTGCCTGATGCTCTAATACACAATAAGCAATCCGTTGAGATAAAAAAACTATCAAGTCCCCTAAACATAATACATGAAAAAAACAAAAGAAATAGCCACTATCCAACAAATTTTTGAAGAGATAGAAAACCATAAAAATAAAGAGGGAATTACAGGAGCAACTTGGCAAATTCCAGCGACTCGCTATACCTCAAAAGAACAATTAGTAGCAGAACAAAATACAGTCTTTCGAAATTTCCCAATGGTAGTAGGCGCAGCGGCAGATTTGGAAAAAGCAGGTGATTATTTTTTGCATGATTATGCTGGTGTACCGATTTTAGTGATGAAGGGCAAAGATGAAAAGGTTCGGGCTTTTTTAAATATCTGTCGGCATAGAGGTGTCCGTTTATTAGCAGCACAAAAAGGGACGATTCAAAAAAATATAGTTTGTCCCTATCATGCTTGGTCTTATGATACGTCTGGTTGTTTGAATCGAGTATTTCATCCAGAAGGGTTTAAGGATGTCGGTCCTGATACACATAGTTTAATCGAGTTGGATTGTGCTGTCCGTATTGGGCTAATTTTTGTTGTACCCAATCCAAAACTCAAGGGGGAATATAATATTGATAATTACCTAAAAGAAGTGACAGATTTGGTGGAAGGTTATGGTTTTGAGTCGTGGATACCCTTCACCAAAAGGGTTAATAAAAATGAATTTAATTGGAAACTACCCATTGAAGCAGGTACCGAAGCCTATCATTTTAAGATTGCCCATGCCAATACAATAGCACCTCACGTTTTTGACTGCGGTGGGGTTGTTGTAAAAGAAAACAAATTACATTGCACCACTATTATCCCCAAAAAAGCGATTTTAAAATTAAAAGATTTGCCAAAAGAACAATGGGATTTAAGAAAGTATAACAATATATTAATCCATATTTTCCCTAACACCACTTTTTTAATTATGGAAGACCACATCATGGTCGTTCCGTCCTTTCCAATTGATGAAACTTCCGTCATCAGCGAATCTTTTTTACTAATTCCGAAAAAAGCAGAAACAGCCGAAGAACGAAAACATTTCCAACTCAATAATGATATTTTTTGGCATACTATAGATGAAGACAATGAAATGAATCGCTTACAACAACAAAGTTTTAATGGTTACGATGATTTTTCTATTACAGTAGGTGGCTATGAAACTTTGATTTTACAGTTTGAAAATTTGGTACAACAAGTGATTAAGAAGGAATTGCAATTAACGGATTTTTAATGATTAGATAGTACAATAATATTAACCGCAAAAAGATAGCAAGGTGCAGCGCACCGCCTACATTTGTATCATTGAAGCTGAAAACTATTGTCTAGCTCGTCAAATCTGTTGCTAACTTAATCCGTTGCTAAAAAAGGAAAATTATCCTCCGATTGAATCAGAGTAAATTGTGTTATAAATTAATCGGTGTTATAAAAATTAACACGGATGGGTAATAACACGGATAGTTTGACTTGAAAAATGAACACCTATTGGGGTATTTTTGAAGGCGTAAAAATATTTCTTCATGTATCGTTCATTGATGTGCATTTGATAGGACAGAAATAAGGCCAAGGTATTGATAAGAATCAACTGTTGGATATTTTCTATCCCTATTAGGTACGAGCTTATATCATACAGGATAACTAATATTGGAAAAGTAATTTTACAATATTTTCTTGCACCCAATGCGGCAAGTGAAAGCACCATAAGGTAGCAAATGATGCCAATTGGATGAGACTTCGTGAAAATCTCAAGTATATTAAGGGTTTCTTCTATGAGGTACTGCTCATAATTGTCTATTTTCTCATTCATTTAATAGTAGGCTTTTAAGGAGGATAAACTGTTGATTAACTATTTAAAATCACCTACTTATAATACAATATTTATTCTATATTTATAAAGATTAATTGTAACTATTCAGCATATTTAATCATTTTCGTAACTGTTCAAATCGGGGCAGGCAGGGAAATTACAGGGCGGTAGTAGCCTTATCACGGGATAACTTTCCGTTATCCCGTGATTTAAGCTAACTTTTTTCAAATCCTACTTTATTCGAGCAGTTATTAAATTTCCAACAAGCTCTAATTTAAATGAGTGGTCAATTCCTTGTTTTAGCGAGTTTAAATACCGTAGTTTTGTAGGACTAAAAAATGGATTACTTTAATAGACTTTTTACCATTCAATAAACAGCCATCTGAAAATATCTTTTTCCGATATTTTCCTTTAAAAAA
>CAZXYA010000319.1:0-10622 GCA_964644655.1 uncultured Saprospiraceae bacterium
CTAAAGAAACTTTTTTAACGATGTACTAAGTAATGCTGAAAAAATAAATTTGCAAATTTGAAATGATAAAATTATTCGTTGTCAGAACATTTTTTAATTTTAATTTGCATTTTAATTTTAATTGCTTCCTGTACCATTCAAACTTCAGTATTCATTCAATATTCCTTTCACGGTTCATCCGCTAATTCTTTTTCCAATAATTTTCTTAAAGTTGCTTTGGCTCTAGATAATTGTGATTTAGAAGTATTTACAGAAATACCCAATAAATCAGCTATTTCTTGATGTGTATTTCCCTCTATCACATATAAATTAAAAATCATTCGATACCCTGGAGATAATTGTTGAACCATTTTTAATAAAGCTTTTGCTCTAAATTGACTAAATAAATCTTCATCTGTTTCTAATCGTTCTCCATAATTTTCGATAGGGATGGTCCGAATAATTCGATGTTTTTTTCGCAAATGTTGCAAGCAGACATTCACCATTACTCGTCTTAACCAAGCACCTAAAGCACCCGTTGGCTTATATTGGTACAAATCCCTATAGATAACAATCATCCCCTCTTGTAATAAATCCTCTGCTTCTTGTCTATGTTGACCATAGCGCAAGCAGACACCAAATAGCATTGACCTATACTTTAAGAAAAGTTGATTTTGTGCCAGATGGTCGCCCTTTTTGCACCCCTCAATAATATAAGCATCCGATTTATTCAAGAAGATAGAAAGTTTTTGGTGGGGCTGTCTCAAAAGGCAAAGTATTTAAATGCTCCATCTTTTGGAATCGCCTCCGTTGGTTTTGCAAGATGATCTAATGGTTTGTATTACTATGTCAACGTTAAGAAACTCGTGTCAGCAAGTTAATAGCAATCAAACCATTTAAATCATCTATTCGGATAGGAATTTAGTGAGAATTCTTATCGAAATCAATAGTACCAAATTCTTGGAAAGGGTTGCTTCCTGTTTAAAAAAAAATTGAAAAATAAAAATTTCTTGAACACGCTTAGGCAGCGAAAAGCACCAGAATTTATAACCATTTAAAATTGGCTAATAGCGAAAGGCTTTCAAAATGAATATGAGTATTAAAAAATAACGTTTTCTGACAAATCCCGTGGTCGATTTGATTTCAAACTTTTTTCTGACTGAAAGAAAGAAAAAAATTGGAATTGAAACGACTCATTCACTGGATTTGTCAGAGAACCAAAAATAAAATGAAGAAAATAACAACAATAAATACATTTTTACTATATTACTTCCGAATTTGATAATTTTTGAAATCAGTCCTAAACATTTAAGCAAAAATAGTAACTATGAGAATCAAATTACTTCGACCTGATTTAAAAAAGGATTATATTTTTCAGATAAGCAATAAAAAAGCAACCTATTTAACAAGTGCTGATTATAGTGACAGAGCGACTTGCCTAGAACAATTAGAAGCCGTCTTATTAGATTTAAGAGATAATGAACAAATTGCTATTCAAGCAGGTAATAATAATCAATATTATTTTGAAATTGCTGGGCTTGCCCAAAGCCCTTCTTTTGATGAAATAGAAGCGGCTAGTGATGTTTTATCTGAATTAAAAGTATTTGCCAACGCTACTAATGATTTTGCCGTTCGTTATGAAAAATCTAGCAAAAAAATTGTTTCTAAAAAGAAGATAGGACGAAGAAAAGCCGCTTATGATTTTGGTAAAAAATCCATTACTAAGCAATCTGGCTTTGAATTAATTAATATAAAAAAATCTAACGATAAATACTTTCATTTTAATGATGCCGATGGCAAACCCATTTTATTTAGTCGAGTATATGAAGGAAAAACACGTCGATTAAAGGCTATTCATACGATTATTCAACAGACTAATAATAGCAAAAATATTGAAGTTGTTAAGAAAAATAATCAATTCTTTTTTATCTTCAAAACGGAAGAAGATTACGAAATTGCCAGGAGTAAATCTTTTAAAAGTAGAGGTAAAATGGAGGCAGCAATGGCCTATTTAACCGCCGAGGCACCCAATTATGAAACGGACTTTGAAATTCCTAAAAAGAAGAAAAAGAAACGAAAAGCTAAGGAAAAGTATCATTTAAAACAAGCTTCCCCGCAAGGTCTAGCTGGTTTTGAAGGTTTTAAAAGTGCTAAAAACAAATTGCATTACTTTCATTATAATGATAAAAAAGGACAACCTTTTCTCTTTAGCAAACCTTTTAATAAACGAAGGAATAGAGACGAACATATTGCTCGAATTCTTGAAATTGGTACTCAAGAGGAAGCGTATAAAACTCGCGAGAAGAGCAAAAATAAATTCTATTTTTCTATTATTGATGCCAAAGAAAAGTCTTTTGCTAGAAGTCGATATTATACTACAGAAAAGAAAATGCTGGCAGCCTTAGAATCTTTTAAAGCACAAATAGGGAATCATAAAGAAGCAGTTAACAAAGTGAAGGTGTCTAAAAAGAAAAAATACACCATTAATTTACCAGAAAAAATAATTCCAGTAGTTACCAAAGGTTTAATAAAAGAAAAAGAAACCACCATTATTCCTGAGGTAAGCGATATAGAAAAGCCAAATGTATTACCAGATATTCTGCCACAACCAAGGGTGAAAATAGAACGAGAAATTGTAGCTACTGAAAACAGAGTTGAGGAAGAAGCTGTATTCTCAAAACCTTTAACTACTATAGCAGAAAAATCAAGCGACTCTATTACGCCAAATATAATTGAAGAAAAAGAAAGTAAAGGATTTCCTTGGTGGTGGTTATTATTAGGATTATTAGGCTTACTTTTATTAGGCTTACTTTTTAGGAATTGTAATACAGCAGAAACGGTACCTCCACCAGCCCCAACGCCTAAAGTAGTCGAAAAACCTAGACCCAAACCTGTTGAACCTGCTAAATTAGGGCCAACTGCTCTGGATTTAAATTTGACCCCAACTACTGCAGAAGCTCGAATAGCCGACTTTTTAAGTACGCCTAAACTAGCCGTCCCAAAAACATTTATCTTAGAGTCTGTTCAGTTTCCTTATAACTCGGCAGAATTGACGCCTACTTCTCATGCTCAACTGGATAATGTGGCTAGAGTTTTGACAGAATATCCTAAAGCTAAAATCGAAGTAAATGGACATACAGATAGTCGAGGCGAAGATGCTGGGAATATCATTTTATCTCAAAATAGAGCAAATGCAGTTCAGGCTTACTTAATTGAAAAAGGAATCTCCACTACACGAATTCTTAAGGCAGTAGGATTTGGGGAAAATAGTCCAATTTCAGATAATGATTCGGAGGAAGGAATGCAGGAGAATCGTCGGTCTGAGATAGTTTTGGTGGAGCGGTAAAATAACGATGAATGATGAATTCGTTGAAGCAGCAATTCAAAATTTAGCTGGACAATTTCCTTTTTCTGGAAGATGTTATTAGGAAGCCAAAAGGTTTATTTTTAGGTCGTCAGTTTAAGAGCTTATTGGGAATTTATCCTTTGGGTTAAAAAACTACGGCTATTCAAGTTTAAATCCTTCGGATTTTCTGCGTAACATCAGTTAATAATGCATCTAAAATCCGTTGGGAAACTAATCCGTTGGGAAAAAATATGCCCAATGGATTAACTTCCCAACGAGTAATTACCCAATCATTCTGCTACAAACTCAAATGCGTATCATCACAAAAAGGACTAGCCTTGGTATGCTTACAATTACATAACTTAACTTTTCGTTTTTTCTTCATTTCAAAAGCAATAGGCGTAAACTTTGTGCCATGATGTGAACCATCACAAAAAGGTGCGTTTTTACTAAACCCACATTGGCACCATAAATGAGTCCCTGCCTCCAATTCTACAGAAATCGCTTCATTGGTAGTAGAAGATACTTTTTTATGCCCTTTTGCCAATTCGCTTCCCGGTTTATTCGAGGTAATAATTGGATAAAAAAGTTGAGAAGCCCAACTATCTTTTGGGTCTGTTTGCAAGCCAAATTCTAGCGGATATTTTCTAGTAAAAGTAGCCGTACCAAATAATTGGTCCCATATAGTGAAGGCATTGCCAAAATTCCCGTTCGGATCACTAATATTATCCGCTTTTGATTTGCCATGATGGGCATAATGAAAAGAAGGTGTAACAAAAATATGCTCTACCACCCACATGATCGGGCTTAACGCTTTAATTTTATATAGATATTCATCCCATTTAAAGGTACTATGCGAACTAGCAACCACCAATTGTTTAATTATTAAACCAATAATAGTAGCAGGCACCATTCCTAAGAAAGTAAAAATAGCGGCAATCCATACATTCGGTAAAAAGAGAAAATAAAAAGCAGAATTTCTATAAGCAACCATTACGCCCATTTGTTCTGCTGCATGATGCACTCGGTGATGCTTCCACAAAAAATTATGTTCGTGGGCAGAACGATGATACCAGTATTGTGCAATATCATCCGTAAACATATAGAGCGGCGCCGCTATCCATAAAGATAAATTAGCCATTGAATAATGAGCATCTGGAAAAAACTGTTCACCTAAATAATTAATTCCAAATAGTCCAGCGAAACTGGCAAAACCCAGTAAAACAAACCCTCCAAATTCGGATATCCAATCATGTATGGTTCGGTTAGTATTTTTAAGATGCCCAGCAAAGGTTTCTATGGCACCAAAAAATAGTAAGCTCGCTAAAACGAAATATTTTCCAGTATTTGGGTCCATTAATAATTCAGAAATCATGCTATTAATTTTTTTGGTCTTATGTGATTAAAATTAGTAAGGTCTTACTAACTTGTAGCAAACATAATAAAATTTCTTATTAATTATACATTTTTATATAATATTTTGTCAATAATTCCCTTTTTTGTTGAAGGAAGTAGCCTAAAATTACGCTATCCTAAGAAAATTATTTTGTAGGGTAGAATATCCTTCAAAAGTTTCTTGTAATTTTAACGTGTCCCCCGAGCGCAGCTATGCTGCTACTCTTGGGGATATTAAGGGTGAGAAATTTGGTGATTTTTATTGAAAATCACCAAACTTCTCACCCTTAAAAATCCCCTCCGAGAGGCGGCATGAACGAACAAAAGAGTCCTAGAGGACTGTTTTGTGAAGAGAACCGTGAAACGGGTAGGTTAGCCGCCGAGCGGAAAATAAACAAACTTTTGAATCGCTGTAATAAGTTTAATAACTTTCAAAATTTTAATTTCTTTAAATGCACCAATATTATTTTACAGAAGAACACGAATTATTCCGTCAAAGTCTAAGAGATTTTTTAGAAAAAGAAGTAATTCCCAATATTGACCAATGGGAAGAAGAACGCAGAACCCCTAGAAGTATCTATAAACGCTTTGGAGAAATGGGCTATCTGGGGTTGTTTTATCCAGAAAAATACGGAGGCTTGGGCTTAGATACTTTTTTTGGTGTTGTCTATACGGAAGAAATGATTAAGGTGAACTCTGGTGGTTTTAATACAGCTATTGGTGCGCATACTGGCTTGGCATTAACTCATTTACATGCAGAAGGAAATGAGGCACAAAAACAAAAATATTTAGTACCTGGCATCAAAGGAGAATTAATTGGCAGCTTGGCCATTACAGAACCAGGCGGTGGTTCGGATGTGGCGAGATTAACGACAAGGGCGGTAAAAAAAGGAGACCATTATATAGTTAATGGCTCAAAGACTTTCATTTCCAATGGAGTGTATAGTGATTTTATTATTGCTGCAGTAAGGACTGGTGGCGAAGGAGCAAGTGGCGTTAGTTTACTGATAATAGATAGAGATACACCAGGAGTAAGTGCTAACAAATTAAAAAAATTAGGGTGGCATGCTTCGGATACAGGAGAGATTCACTTTGATGACGTGAAAGTACCTGTAGAAAATTTATTGGGCGAAGAAGGGAGAGGCTTTCCCTATATTATGCAACACTTTATTTCTGAACGATTAGGCATGGCTTTAATTGCTGTTTGTCAAGCCGATTTAGCCGTTAATTATGCGCTAAAATATACCGCAGAAAGAGAGGCTTTTGGCAGACCAATTAATAAATTTCAAGCATTAAGGCATCGACTTGCCCAAATGTCAGCGGAAGTGATGATGAATAGAGCTTTTGTTTATTCCTTATACAGAAGACATGAGGATGGCGGTTATATTGTCAAAGAAGCGGCAATGGCAAAATTGGTGACTACGCAAATGAGTGATAAGATTTGTTACGAATGCATGCGTATGTTTGGAGGTTATGGCTATATGGAAGACTATCCAATGGCTCGCTTATTAAGAGATAGCCAACTAGGAACGATTGGTGGGGGAACCTCCGAAATTTTATGCGAGATTATTTCTAAAATGATGATTGATTCAAAGGCTTATAAGGCGGCGGTTTAGGGATGAATTAAAATTAAAATGACAATTAAAATGAAAAACCTACTTCCTTTCCTATTATTGGTGATACTCTTAATGAATTGCCAGTCCCAAGAAGCAAAAATTCATAATATAGTGGTCATCGGAGGTGGTTTGATGGGGAGTACCACCGCTTGGCATTTGAGTAAATATGGTGAGGAAGTGTTATTAATAGAGCAACAAGATACCGTTTATAGTTATGGTTCAAGTTATGGCGAAGCTCGAATAGCTCGAAGTAGTAATAGGGGAAATGATATTTGGTCTTATCTACACAATCGTTCCGTTAAAGAAATGCAGGAGCTAATTGAGTATCTCAATACCAATCCTGCTAACAATCAATCTTTTCATATCACCGATATTTACACGACTGCTCCAGTCACTTATGTTGGTCGAACAACTATTTATGAAAAATTATACAATTCCTTAATTCGGCAGAAGGTTGATTACAAAATGGCTACAACGCCAGCGGAAGGGAAAGAAATTTTTGACGTAAATCTACCTGATAGTGTATTGATTCAAGTGGAGTATAATGAACATTCTGGTACAATTAACCCTAAAAAAGTCATTAACTATTGTCAGCAAGCAGTATTGAAAAAAGGAAATGCTATTTGGTATAATCAGAAAGTAACGAGCCTTTTACAAAAAGAAGGGTATTATGAAATCCAGTTAACTAATACCAAAACAGGACAAGAACAAACCATTAAGAGCAAAAAAATAGTTTCTGCGGCAGGGCCTTTTACAGGGCAATTATTAAAAAACACAGCGCCTTATTTTGAAGAATTAATCAATCCGCAACGTGTATTTCTAGCCTTTTTAAAAATCAATAAAGCACGTTTTGAAAGTTATACACCCGAACAAAAGGAAAAAGTATTTACGGCTTATCCTGTTATCAATTCTTCAAAGGGGACTAGGGCAGGTAGTTTCTTTTCTATGATTGAAAATGTAGATGAAAATGGTTTTCCTGTGATTAAAATTGGCGGTCATTTTCAGCGGTCGCCTATTGAAGACTTAAGGACTATTTGGCAGAAAAACCTAACCGTAAGTGAAATAGAATGGAGTAAAAACGGCACTTTAAGGTATTTTGACTTACTAAATGTCCCATTAAAAGCAGAAGAATTGGAGGTTACAGATGGCTATTCTTGCGTTTATTCCTTAACTAAAACGGAAGTGCCTTATGTTACCAATATTCCCAAAACAGATAGTCAAGAAAAGAATCCAAATTTTATCGTTTTAGGTGGGATGTCAGGCGTAGGCGCTAAAGGCGCTATGACTTATGGTTTATTAGGGGCTAATCTATTATTGGGGAAATCTGATGCCGAAGCGGGCTATCAGGAAGTGAAAGCAGCGCTTGGATTTGAAAGATTATTGAAAGATTTGAAGGAATGAATACAACAATATTATTACAATTTCTAGAAGAATTTTGTAGCGGAGGAAGCGAACCTATTTTAGCAAAAGGCTACCGATGGTTTCAAGAGGAATTAACGCCTAATTTAAAAAAAGCATCAGAGCAGCATAGCAAGGAAATGACCTTATTAGGAGAAGCTTGGCTGATTACAGGAGAAGTCCACGAATTATTATATGCCCCTAATCAAGCGATTACTTGTTATCAAATTTCTCTTCATTTTAATCCATTTTCTTCGGATACTTACCGTTGGTTGGCTTTAGTTTATGAACAATTAGGGGATTATTTAGCTGCCACCAAAAATATAGAATTAGCGCTAAAATATGCTACAGATGGGGCGACCTTAATGGAAGATCGACAACGTATCCAAGATTGTATGGTTTATGATAAAATACCCGATTTTCAAGAGGGGAATCTATTGTGGGCATATAATGAAGGGTTAACAGAAGGCAATTTTGAAGCGACTATTAAATCTATTCAAAGATCAAATACGAAGGATATTGATTTATTAAAATGTCTTTATAGGGCCTATGGAGGCATTCAAGATAAAGCAAATGGAACAGCAACATGGGAACAGATAATTGCTATTGACCAAGAAGTTGTTCGAGATGAGCTGGATTTATTTTATTGGAAATGAGGTTTTATCGGATGGAAAGAGCTTCTAGAACTTGAAGTTCTACTGATTCCCGATTCCCACAGAATAAAATGATGTATTAAATAAATGCCGTCCCGAGGGGACTCTGAGGTTGAGTACTGGTAGGTTTTGATAGCTTTACCAATATGTCGTCCCTAAAGGGATTTGAATTGCTAAAAACTTAGTCCCTTTAGGGACGACATATCGGTAACTAAAACTAATTCCCCCACTTCTTTTGCCTAAGAGTCCCATCGGGACGGCATTTAACGTTACTAATTATTGGGTAGGTAACGGATAGAACAGAACTTCAAGTCTTGGAAACTCTAAGCATTTCAGCATAGAGACTATTTTTCCGAAGAAAAACTAGAAGCTGGCAAGCCTGCTGCATTAAACAATGTTGCCTCACTTGCATTTTTAAAAGCATAGCGAACTTGAGTAGGTGCTGCTATGGCAGGATTGGAAACCAAAATATCTATACCATCAACTACAGCATTTGCGGCTAAGAATTGACCATCTGTTCCAGCAATTTCAAATCCACTAGCTCCTTTAGCGGATAAAACCAAGTGACTATTAGCATCTTGAAAAACCACTCTGATTTTATTTCCTTCTACTTTGATGGATTGATATAAAGGCCCTGAATAAGTTAAATCTGTTTGTCCATAATCTTTTGCCAAAGCCCATAAAGCCAATCGTTTTCCTACATCCTGTTTATTGGCAGGATGAATATTAGTCGGATTACCAATGTCTAAGGTGACCGCCATGCCCGTATTGGGTACCTTTAATGTTTTACGTTGAGCATCTCGCAATTGGGCAGATGGCAAAGCCGCTGGCGCACCATAATTAAAGGGGGCAATTTGCGTATAATAAAAGGGGAAATCACCTTGTTGCCAAACCGTCCGCCAGCTTTCTATCATTTTTGGAAAAAGGGTTTCATATTGCTTTGCTCGATTGGCATTAGACTCTCCTTGATACCAAATTGCGCCTTTAATTGTAAAAGGAACTAATGGGGCAATCATCCCATTATACAAAACGGTTGGAGAATTAGCATTCAAATCAATATCTACTTTTGGTCTATTTTTAAAATCTGCTAAAGTGCCTCCATATTTATAAAATTTACCTTTTCTATATTCTGCTATTGGTAATAGATACCACGGATTATCTCCTAAAGACATTGATATATTAGGTTGGTCTTTAACATAGATTTTTAAGGCATCTTTATCCCCATTAAATCCGCCACCACCGCCAGTATCAATCACTCGAATCGCTAAAATATTACCATCTTTCTTTAAGAACCCTTTAGGAATGGTATATTTTCTATTGACATTCCATCCTTGCGTTTGGCCTATTTTCTGACCATTCAAATAGGTTTCATCCATATCATCAATTGCGCCTAATTCCAAAGTCAAATTTTTACCTATAAATGCTTCTGAAATAGCAAATTGATATTTAAAAGTAATCACTCCATCAAAAGCATCTAAACCCACTTTAGCATTTTCCCATAGAACAGGCATATTATCAATGGTAATTAGCTTGTCTATTTCAGTATTTTTGATGAATGCTTTATCTCCAAAATCTAAACCATCCCAGCGGGTTGCTGCTGGTAAATCGGTATTATCTAATACTTCTTTTGTTTGAAGCCAGTCAGTCAATGCCTTTTGTTGAGGTTCGGCTTTAGCTAATTCAGCCAATACCTCAGCATAGTCGGTCAAGTTAGACAAATGTTTACCTTCGGTCCAAGCTTCTGCTGGTGTGCCGCCCCAACTAGTATGAATCAAGCCAATAGGGATATTTAATTGTTGATGCAATTGCCGACCAAAGAAATAAGCTGTTGCACTAAAATCAGGAGCTGTATTGGGCGTACAAATTTCCCACGTTCCAGCAAAATTGTTTGTGGGTTTTATTTCTACTGCTTTTTGAACGGTAAACATTCGTATTTGTGGATAATTTGCATTCGCAATTTCTTCCGCGGAATTAGCAATTAAATCAGTAGGCGGCCACCCTTTTAAGGGCATTTCCATATTAGATTGACCAGAACATAACCAAACTTCACCTATTAATACATCATTCAAGGTAATTATAGTATCTGTAGCACTTATCTCCAATTGATATGGGCCTCCCGCTACAGGCGTTTTAATTTTTGTTGGTCCTGCTGATAATGAAGGAGAAGTCACCGAATTGACTGAAGCAGTAATAGCAAGAATTAAGCAGCAATTTAAACAAGCAAAAATAAAAATT
>CAZXYA010000320.1:0-7426 GCA_964644655.1 uncultured Saprospiraceae bacterium
AGCGCACCGACCATATTTTTTCTTAGCCTGACGGCTATGGTCTGGAGACTTGAAACCTGCCAATAGGCAGGTATCGACTCCCGATGTGTCAAATCTCCTGACTTGATACCATTATCCGCTGGTCTCCTGACCAGCTTTGAGAACTTACCTGTAATAAAGCTAAGTATTTGATTAATAACTAATTACTTTATTAAGAATTTGACATTCGATATAAATATCTAATAACCAGTACTTAATTTTCTTTTGAAGGGGAGCTAGTTGCTCTAATAAATGGCTAAAGTCGAGATTAGTTATTCTTTACTCATTACTTAACTTCATATTTGGCTAAAATCTGGTGAATAGTTTGGTATTGTTCCCATCCATGTTATAAGTACCAACACACAATTACTATTAACTTTCAGCGGGCTCTAGCATCGGCAGCCCAACCGTTTCACGGTTCAGGAGTTTACACTCCTTCATGCAAGCGGTTCAGAAGATTACTCTTCTTCATGTTATTTTCCCTCAAAAAATAAACCCATAAGGGTGCTAGGACTTGATTTTTTGAAATGAACAAACGCTGTTTGTGAACCGCAAGCGGATGGGGGGTTTGAAAAAATAACCTCCCTGAAATTTTAAACTAATTATGAGTTGGTACTTAAATATAAATAACACAAATAATTTTCCTTTTTTTAGCTGACACTCTATTGCAAAGGTACAATGTTATCTTTTCAAAACCATCAATTCGCTTTCTTCCCAACCATACCGAACAGCTTTTATATTTATAATCTTAAAATCCTTCATCGAAATTGGTTGTTGGTATAATTGCCAGCGCCCATCATCAATTTGATACCCAATAGAAGCGCCTTTAATAGCAGTTATTTCTAATAAATCATTGTCTTCTTTAATTTCAGGAATTGGTGTTTTTTCCCTTTTGTCATTCGGTTGAAAACGCTTGACCATTTCATTCTCAGGTTCACTACTCCAATCTTCTGTATGAGTCAACCATTTTTCTAATGTCGTTTGCATCTTCTTTAGTGCTTCCGCATAAGTGGTATCCCTACTCAAATCGTGCAGTTCAAAAGGGTCATTTTGAATATCAAATAATCTTTCTTTACCGGGCGGTTGAAACCAAAGCAATTGGTCCGCATTTAGTTGTTCGGCTGCTTTTAATTGCCATAATTCTTTCATCAATTCCACATTATCTCGGAAATCCAATTTATGTCCACCAGGTTGATTAGGATACCAACTTTTAATGTATTTAAAACGCTGATTTCTAACGGCTCTTTGTCGGTCCTTAATTTCATCAATTCTATCTCTAGCCGCAAAAATGTATGACCGTTCAAGCGTATCAGGTATTATAAAATCTTGTCCTTGCAAATAGGTAGGAATAGGAGCTTTAGCCAAGGACAAAAAGGTCGGCGCAAAATCCACAAAACTAATTAGTTGTTCATCTATTGTGCCTACTTCAATACCTTTTGGGCGAAATGCTTCTGGATAATAAATAACCATTGGGACTTTAATTCCTGAGTCGTATAATTCTCTTTTTGCCCTTGGCAATCCATCTCCATGATCCGTTGTCCAAATAATAATGGTGCTTTCTAATAAGTCGTCTTGTTCCAATTTATTAAATATATCTCCGACTAAAGCGTCCATGGCGGCCACATTTTCATAATGTCTAGCTATGTCTTTTCTAATGATTGGGGTATTCGGATAATAAGGGGGCAAGGAAACTGTTTCGGGTGGAATGGTCACCACTTTTTTTTGTACACCACTAATCTTTCGGAAAACTTGTAGTATAAAATGCATCAAACTATTTGGTCGATGACCAAGAGGCGTAAAAACACCACTTTCATGCGTTTCTAAAAAATTCATCATCCCAAAAAAAGGCTGTCCTTGCGCTCGATTTCGCCATAAATTAGTATTGTTCTCTTCGTCCCAAATAGTAAAGGGTCCAGAACCTGGTATGGTCCCACTAAATTGATAATCTTGCTTGGCGGTATTAAAAGTAAAATAACCTGCTTGTCGCAATAATTCAGGAAAGGCTTTTATATCCACAGGCGGCACACATTGATAGGCGCCTTCTGGTCGAGTAGCGGTACGCATATGTTGCCCACCCATTGCTATTTGATGGACACCTGTTATCAAAGCAGCTCGACTTGGCGAACAAACCCCTGCGGTCGTAAAAGTATTGGGATAACGCACGCCTAATTTAGCTAGTTTATCAATATTCGGCGTATGGGCTATTTTATCTCCGAATGCACCTACTAATGCACTCATATCTTCGGCTACTAGGAGTAAAATATTTGGGCGTTCTGGATGGGTTATTTTTTTATGCGTGGTTGTGGTTTTCCAGTTAGTTAACTGAAAGGTGTTTTGTTTGATAAAAAATAGACCTATTCCAATTAGCAAGAATAATAAAATCAATAAAGTCAATAATATATTTCTAATGATTTTCATGGATTTTCGTTTTGTTAATAGCTCCAATACAGTTAATCACCAAAATTAATAAAAATACTACTTTTGCAATCTTTTACGATTATTAAAAACGGACATTACTGCATGGCAAAAACGAATAAGCAAGCACATCGAATCAAATCGGTCAAACCCAATACTCGATTAACCGATTATGCGGCTCAAGTATTTCCAATTTTAGGCAGTCGAACGGCTGCTAAAAAAGCCATCGCCGCTGGTACTTTATTAGTGAATGATGAATTGTCAGAAGAAGGCGCTTTTGTCAAAAAAGGAGATGTCTTAATTTTAAAAATAAAGGCTGCCAAAAAACCAAAAGTCCATATAGATTTACCTGTTGTTTTTGAAGATGATTATTTAATGGTTATTAATAAACCTGCAGGTATAGCCGTTAATGGCAATCGAAATAAAACGGTGGAAAATGCAGTTATTGCCATCGCTAAAAAAAGTTACGAAGTAGATGCTTTGCCTAGCCCAGTTGCGGTGCATAGAATTGATGTACCAACCAAAGGATTAGTGTTATTAGCCAAAACTAAAACTGCCTTAATTCAACTGAGCAAAGCTTTCCAAAATAATCAAGTTAAAAAAACTTATTGGGCAATTGTACATGGAAAACCTGCCTCAAAAGGAAGAATAGATAAGGCGCTACAAGGCAAAAACGCTATTACTGATTTTGAAAGGGTTAAAGTTGTTTCTTCTAGAGTCTTCAACTATTTATCTTTAGTCAAATTATCACCTGTAACAGGTCGAACGCATCAATTGCGGATACACTTAAATGATGCAGGGCATTTAATTATGGGGGATAAACAATATGCTGGGCGAACTAAAACAGTCCTAGGAAAAGGCTTGTTTTTAGCCTCTTGTCAACTTATTTTTACTCACCCGATTACTGGCAAAACAATAGATTTAGAAATTCAACCACCTATCCGATTTAAGAAGTTTTTGGAACGAGAACAGAAACGGTTTTAACTATTTAAATTGTTATTATTTGCAATTTTGAAATCATCCTAAAATTTAATTCCCTAATGTTTGCTAGGTATATTTAGTGGGTTAAATAGTGGGCGATACTTTCAAAGTATCGCCCACCATTTAACCTCATTTGACCGCTAGAATTCTCCTAACAAATAATAAGCATTTTTTAGAGTGATTTTAAAACGCCACAATAAAAAATGGCCGTTCAAACGAATTGAACGACCTTCAACAAAACTATAAAATTGAACACATTTCAACATCTTTGGCAAACCGAAAGGGGTAGCCTTAGTAAAAAGGTCTTGATTTCAGTTGCGGTATTTTTTAGCGCTACTTACACGCTGTTATTCTTGTAACGTCTACTAATTATAAAAAGTGGCATAATGATTCCCGCTATTATAGGTTTTGCTATTTTTTGACTTTTTTTACCATAAAAAAGGGTGGTAAAATACTGAAAACCAAATATTTAAGATTTTTAAAGGTTACCCCTCCTTACTAGTGGATAAAATGCTTTTGGACACAACTTGTTCCGATACTCGGAACAAGTTGTGTCCTAAAAAATGTCCACTAGTAAGTTACCCGTCTAGGGTATGACCGTCTAATATTGTAATTAATTGACAGTTTGGTGTTTACGTCTAACCTGATACCCGAAACCTATAACCTTAGACCTATAACCTTTTGAAACAAACACCCCGTAAGAAGCAATTTTATGTTGTCGGACTGCAATCCTGCACTACTGCTCCTTCGGAGTGTTGTTCGCCTTTGAATTTTGTATTGATACCGTTCTATGAGCATCAAAGGCTTTTCTACTTTGAATGGAATAACTCAATAATTATTTTATTTTTCGTTTCTCATAGTTCATTGATCTTTTATGCCAATAGATAGTTGCTAAATATTAGATTTAACAGTATATAGGCAATGAGTCAATGAAATACAAATAGGCCAATTTATAGCATGATTTTCTTATTGAAAAGAAGTCTTAGGGCAGTTTGATTGGTGCTGAAAATTTTAAGCTCAACTTCACGGGATAGGTAATATTTTAACGGATTCCGTTTTTCAAGAGTCTTGTAGAGACGGCATTTTACCGTTCACCGCAATCTGTTACAATCAGGATTTCGGAAATTATTTTTTTAGCTTTTTTTGAAAAAGACTACCTTTTTTGCTGATTCTATATATTTTCTATTTCCCTAAAGTCCGAGAAATGTCTGTATTTTTCGCTTGGATAGCTGGAATGATAGCTGCCACAAAACCAATGCCCAAAGCTCCAAACAATAAATATAATTCCTCTTTTAAAAATAAAGCTCCAGAAAAAGAATAGCGATAAGCATCTGACATATATTTAGCTAAGATTTCCATACCTATATGACTTAGAGCAATGCCAATTAAATACCCTAATACCGCTAATACCAGACCTTCCAAAACAATCAAAGCAAATATTTTAGTAGGAGAAGCCCCCATTACCCGCATTAAAGCTAATTCATATTTTCGTTCCCGTAAGGAAGAAAACAAAGAAATGAAAATACTTAGCCCCGATACAAACACAATCACATAAGCTAACATTTGCAAGGCATCTGTGCCAGTTCCCATCATCGAATACAGCCGATTAATTTCAAAGGCAGGAGTTGCTGCTTGCATATCGGTGTTTTCGTTGATATTCCGCTGCATATTGAGCGTCCGATAATTATTAGACTTAAATTTGATTAATAAGGTAGTAATACTCTGATCTTCATTTTCTAATAAAGAAGCATTGGTTGGGGCTACTTTTGGTGTATTTGCTGCTGGGTGGTCATGTTCTGCATGGTCATGCCCTTCATGACTAACGTGGTCATCGTGATTATGTCCTTCATGACTTGCATGGTCATGGTCATCGTGGTTGTGACCATCGTCCTGTGTACTTCCATCTGCTTCCTCATGCTCATGTGAATCGTGTACTTTCCAAATACTTTGGGTATTGGTTAAAATTAATTGGTCTAAGACCGACCCTGTAGGTTTAAAAATGCCAGCTACTTTAAATTGAGGGGCATCGTCATGTACCAAATTATCATCAATAATTAATCCATGAGAACTATAAAATCCATCTCCTAATCCTAGCCCCAATTTAGCTGCAACGGTCGCTCCAATCGTCGTTTCCATATCCTTGGACCATAATTTACCTTCTCCGATTGCTCCATCATACAAACCAAATAAATCATAAGTACTACCAATGATTCTATAGCCTTGATGACTATCCCCCATAGATAGTGGAATCGCTTTGTCTATCAAAGGGTGTTTAGGATTCATTAAGCCTCTAGTACTTTTAATAGGAATGTTTCCAGTAGGAGAATCAATATGATACATACTGGATAAAATCAATTGTAGCGGACTTCCTTTTGCACCCACCACTAGATTGATACCCGCTAAATTTTTATCAAATTGATCTTGTAATTGTTTATTTAAAATCAATAATAACGAAATTAACCCAACCCCTAATCCAAATAACACTAGACTTAGGGTCATGGATAACGGATTATTGATGAGGTTTTTCCAGCTTAGTTTTAAAAGATTCATTGTTGAAATCTAAAATTTAAAATGTACAATTGAAAAGTAGGACATCAGATATAAAACCTATTTTTTCGTCTTTTCTTGGTTTATTCGAGTTTCAGTTGTGGTAAGACTAGAAGCGCAAATGACGACTAATGCTCCTGATCTTTTTTGCCATTTACTATATTCGCTTTAAATATTCTAAATAAGCCATAAACTATAATGAGCACCCCAAATATAGAGGAGATTAAAGATAGGTTGCCATTTTCAGTTAACATGGTCATTCCAAACATTGAAAATAGAAATCCAATACCAACAAATAACATTCCTATATTTTCCTTTTTAGACTTACTCATATTTTTTAACTGTTTTGAATTAAATCTTAATCTGCTTCTCAAATCGTTCCTTCAACCGCCCATCATGCGTCACGACCAATAAAGTGGCGCCAACTGCCGCTGCTTGTTCCTCCAATAACCGAATCACTTCTTCGCAGTTCTCATCGTCCAAAGCAGACGTAGGTTCATCTGCTAGAATAACTTCTGGCTGATTGACAATGGCTCTTGCAATGGCAACTCGTTGTTGTTCTCCTTGGCTTAATTCATTGGTTTTGGTATATAATTTATGTCCCACATTCAAGCGATTCAATAAGTCCGAAATTCTATTTTTATCTATCGCCATCCCTGCTAATTGCTGCGCTAAAATCAAATTTTCTTGTACCGTCAAAGAACGCACAAAATGTGCTTTCTGAAAAATAATCCCAATATGTTTACCCCTAAATTTGTCCAAGGCAGCTGTAGACAAGGATTTTAAAGTGGTATCTCCAACTTTAACCTCGCCCTTAGTTGGAGATAATAAACCGCCAAGTAGGTGGAGTAGCGTGGTCTTCCCACTTCCGGATTGTCCTAACAACAACCATTGCTCGCCCTTCTGACAAGTAAAGTCAGGGAAAGTCAAGGTTTGTGCGCCTGTATAAGAAAACTGAAGTTGATTGGTTTGCAGCATTTTGTGTGGTGATTAGTGATTAGTTGCCTGTTTGCCAAAAGGTAGAATTAGTGATTAGTCTGAGGATAATTTGAACTCAACCCATCTTGTGATTCAAAACATCAGCTTTGCCAATTTTGACAAAGATACTAATTGCTAGAAGGTAGCGTTTGTTTTTTAATAAAAATTTTAAGAAAGTAATTACAGGATGACAGGATATTAAGGGATTCACAAGATTAGGTATGCTTAAGGAAATCCATGTAAACCCGTTAAATCTGTTAGAATCCGTTTATCAATCCTCCTAGGTTGGCTATTCTATAGCCCTCCCATCCGTTTCACGATTCACTCGCTTAAATCTGCGCTGGCTTTTGCTCAGAGGCAAAAATGATATGCAGAAAAAAGACCTTTCTGTGCATCTTATTTGGGCCTCCCATCCGTTTCACGGTTCACTCACTTAAATCTGCGCTGGCTTTTGCTCAGAGGCAAAAATGATATGCAGAAAAAAGAC
>CAZXYA010000320.1:7526-10614 GCA_964644655.1 uncultured Saprospiraceae bacterium
AAAAGACCTTTCTGTGCATCTTATTTGGGCCTCCCATCCGTTTCACGGTTCACTCGCTTAAATCTGCGCTGGCTTTTGCTCAGAGGCAAAAATGATATGCAGAAAAAAGACCTTTCTGTGCATCTTATTTGGGCCTCCCATCCGTTTCACGGTTCACTCACTTAAATGTCCACAGGACATTTACCCTGCGGGATCGTTCGTTCATCCTGCGGAATCGTTCGTTCATACAAAAAAAAGCCGTTCCCATTGGAACGGCCTCATAAAAACTTTCAGTCGGATTAGTATGAAAAAACTCTTTTACTAAAAAAGTGATTTCTTGTTTGGTGATTTAAATTATTTGGTGTCGGTGGTTTCTTAAGCGTTGGTTCAAATATAGTCCTATTTTAACGCTTTCTTAAACTAGATTCTACGAATGCTCCTATTTTATAGACAAACAAACTAAACAATTTTTAATGTTCAATCGTAACCCTCAGTAGAGGGCTTAGAGCGTGGAACGTAGGAATATTATACAGAAAATCAAAAAATATTTAGGATTAAAACAATCAATTCTTTGAGAATATTTCTGTTTTTAGCCCTACTACTCTATGCCACCAGCCCTATGCTGAATAATTTTATCTATGCCAAGATAAAATTCGTCCCAATCCGTTCAATCCTGTCCTAATCCGTTTTTCCATCCTCCTAGTGCGTAAAAGAACCTAGGTAGACGAACTAGGAGGATAGGAAACGGATATAGACGGATTTTGAAATTGCCTACCGTATTCTCAAACTCCCATGTTGTAGTCTAGCTCTAATCTCTCCTGCATTGCCACTTCCTCCTCTTTTTCCTTGGACTTCATGGGCATTGTTTTTATCCTTTTCGTAAGAAATATCCATATCCATTGGATAACGAATACCCGCATGAGAAGCATAGGCATCTAGCTCAAAAGCAGCAGCTTCATCCATTCTGATTTTAAAACCAGCGTGAGAACCTTCTAAAGTGATTTCCTCAAATCCTTTTTCTAGATAGTCAATATAAGCCCCGCCATGTTGACAATCAAAATCTGCTACTAGAGATAACTTATCTATTTCATAGGTGCTATGGGAAGATTCGGAATAGACAGCTTTGGCAGCATCAATTTCAAAATGGTCATGTTGGCTATCTACCCTTAATTCTTCAATATCTCCCATTTCAAACTGCGTATGTCTAGAATCTAATCTTATTCGCTTAGCATCTCCTAAGTCAATTTGACAATGGGCGGCTTCTAATTGCACATTTCCTAATTTTTTGAATCGCATATTACTATGACTAATGTCTGCATCCAAACTATTGGCCATGACAATGGTGCCATTCCCATGCGCCATTTCAAATTCTAAAGAACCTGTAAAACCGTCAGCGGTAATATTGCCATGCGCAATGTCTAATTCAGCATTTCCAGACATTTCTGAAATGTAAGTATTACCATGTCTATTTTCAATATCTAACGAAACAGTTTTGGGTAGAAAAACTTCATAATTGATAGCAAAGTCGGCATTATTATTACCATTCCAGCCACCCCAACCCCAATTACTTTTTTTAGATTGAATTTCTGTAACTGCTTTAACATAATCGCTACCATTGGCAAAATCTATGTCAATTCTATCAAATATTTCTTGTGCATTACTTTCTGAATTTGTTCTTACGGCTATAACAATCGAAAACTTTGCTCGGTCTTTATTCCAGGTATTAATTTCTATTTTTCCAAATTGATTAGAGATGCCTATTTCTCCAGTTTGACTAATATCAAATTCTTTTTTTATCGTTTTGGTAAATTCTTCTCGCCCGTCATCGGCGTAGGTGATGGTGCTACCCAGTCCCATTAGGGCTAAGAGTAGCAGTTGTTTATATATCCACGGTTTCATGTTGAATACTGTTTTTTTGATTACTTGATTGAATACTGTCTAAGAATTTTTCTAAAATGGCCACTTTAGTTTTATAAAGGTCGATGATGTCATTCACCACCGCTTCTTCCTTACTTTTGGGAACTATGGAAAGTTCTTTTTGCAAATCCTGCACCCATTGATCTAACTCCGCTAAATCTGCTTGCATTGCTGGGGTTGTTGCCTGATAACTCGCTAATTGAGCCAATTGGTTATTTACCTGAGTGGCATAATATTGCTCGACCTCTGCATATTCTGGGGAAATGTCACTTAAGGTAATTACCCCATCATTTGGATTAGAAGACAAAGAAAAACCAATACCTATGCCAAATCCAATTAATAAAGTCACCGCTGCGGCAATGCTTAAAAAGCGCCGGATAGAAATCCGTTTAGCTACTGGCTTTGCAGGGGCTTGAGGTAATTGTTTGTCCAATTCTGCCCAAATCTTTAAACTGGGTACGGCGGTATCAAACTCCTCGCGGTTGTCTCGTATGAACTGTTCGAGATTATCCATTTTCATCGCTGTTTGTCACTCAAATATCCCTATTTGAGTTTGTTTATATATTTTTGATTACTTGTGTGCTGGTTGCTAGTTGTCTAGAAAACCAGCAACTAGTAACCAGCAACCAGAATCTGCTTCAACTTCTTTTTCGCTCGACTATATTGAGATTTTGAAGTGGCTTCTGTCACCTTCAAAATTTCGCCTATTTCTTTGTGGTCATATCCTTCAAATGCATAAAGGGTAAAAACGACTCGATAACCATCAGGTAATAAATGTACTGCTTGGTTAATTTGTTCTACAGACATCGGGCAATCTGTGGTATCTTCTTCTTTAGGATGTACCTCGGTCACATTTACGTGATTGTCATTTAATTCTTCAATATCTAAACGTCGTTTTTTTAAAAAGTTGATACAATTATTGATGACAATTCTCTTAATCCAAGCACCGATAGCAGATTGATGTTGAAAAGTATGCAGTTTGGTAAAAACATCAACAAAAGAGTTTTGCAAAATATCCTCTGCATCCATTTCATCTTTGAGCATACGCAAACAGATATTATACATCGCTTTCGAGTAGAGTCGATACAATTCAAACTGAGCTTGGCGATTGCCTTGTCTACAGTCATCAATTATTTTCTGGTGCGTTGCGGCGTAATTCAAAGGGTCAGGTGTTTTTCTCTGCTTTAATTTT
>CAZXYA010000321.1:0-10599 GCA_964644655.1 uncultured Saprospiraceae bacterium
CGTAGTAGGCGTATTTCTCTGGGTAGGCGCAAGCTAGGTAGAGGGAAAGCATGCTGTGATCTTGGTAGTGATTGTTGATGACGGAAGTGGGATGGATGCGTCGTAGCTCTATGAGCATCTGTTCGCTAGCATGAAAGAAGCGGTCTACCCTCCTCTCGATGGATTTATCTTCATCGAAAAGACGTCTAAACATATGAACCACAAAGTCTGGATTGATCTCTGCAAACTTCAACATCCGCTCTTTGGGGTCATAGTTAGCTCTTTTCCAAAGGGTTCTACTTTCTTGGCTTTCTATAGACTTGTCTATCATCTCATGCAGTGGGTCTTTGGCCAAACCCCAGTGTTCCTGGAAGTTTTGTAGAATATCGTATAAGTATAGGTGTTCTCGGTTGTTCTTACCGAGGAGGTAGGTTTTGTAGTAAGCTATTATTTCTTTTATTTTTTGGACTTGCACTTATGAGATGTTAGAAATTTGAAGTTACAAGTTTACAAGTTAGACCTTAGAATCTTACAAAGGCAGTTGTGATGGTAAATTGGGCCACAAGATTATAGAAACTGTCTATTTTATGGGCTTTTTCTTTGGTACACTCAAAAGTAATAAAATTCTATTATGTGCTGGGTGCTGGGCTTCTAATTTCTCTGTCTGAATGGCCTTTAGCCAGGCAGGTAACTTCTAACAATCTAACTTCTTCTCGCAGGTCTTCTAATTTCCCTGTCTGAATGGCTTCAGTCAGGCAGGTAAGGTCAAACAGTCTAACGGCTTCTCCCAAGGCGTCTAACAATCTAACTTCGCCTCAATGGGGTGCAATATTTGCTCTTTGCATTGTAGTAATTATGCTACACAACTGTTTTATTAACATTTGAAATCTGCTATCCAAAGACATTTGAAAATGAACTATGGCCTTTAAAATTAGTTATTTAAGGGTGTTACTAAGTAGATTTGGCTAACAGTCAATGTCTGGAACCCTTTATTTGTAATAAAAATGAGATTTATGCCCACTTCTCATCCCTTAAAAAGGGGATTTTTATGCGAAATGTTACGTATATTTAGCATCTAAGTGTGAAGCTGCATATTTTTATAATCGTAAGGCACTTCAGCCGATTAAAAAACATAAATTAAAAAAATTAATAGTTATGAAAAATACGTTTTTACTAATAATGGCGATGATGGTGAGTTCGCTGGCTTTTGGGCAGATTAAGGTGACTGCGCCTAATGGGGACACTAAAATAGGGAATACAGCTGTGGCGCCTTTAGGTAAGTTGCATGTGGAAGGAGGGAATGTGATTGTTGAAGGTGGCAACGTTGGTATTGGTCAAGATAGTCCAAAAAGGCCTTTGCATTTAACAGATGGGAATGGTACTGGTCTACCCGGCCTTTCCGGAAGTACAATTGCTCTATTCCATAAATCTTCGGATGCTGGTAATAACGCTTTTATGTCCTTTATAGGTAGCGACTCCGGTACCGTGGGATTCAATTTTGGAGACTCTGCGGATGAAGATGTAGGATATTTTCAATATAGACATCACTCAAACGAAATCGTAATTAGAACAACAGCAAATACTTCAAATGCTTTAATATTTGATAATCAAGGAAATATGGGGCTTAGTGCATTTTCACCAACAGAGAAGTTGCATGTTAATGGAAATATATTTGCAACTGGAACAATAACTCCATCTGATCGAAGGTTGAAAAATAATCTTAAGCAGTTTACTGGAGGACTAGATGTAGTATTAAAAATGAATCCAGTTTCATATACATATAACGGAAAAGCGGGAATCCAATCTAAAAAAACTCATATTGGTGTTGTTGCTCAAGAGTTAAATGAAATCGCTCCTTATCTGGTTGATAACTATATGCATAGGGAATTCGATGAAGAAGGTAAAAATCTTACTGTCGAAGAAAAATACATGAAAATAAGTGATAGTGAAATCAAATATGTATTGGTCAATGCGATAAAAGAACAGCAAAAAATGATCGAAAATCTACAGAGAGAAATAAATGATTTAAAAGATAAATCCGAAACTGGTGTTGGATATACAGACCCTTTGGAAGTCGAATTGAACATAAATGAATCACCATATTTAGAACAAAATGTACCAAATCCTTTTAAAGGTTTTACACAGATAAAATATTTTCTACCTGAATCGTCTAAAGTAAATAGTGCTACAATTGAGGTATATTCTGAATCTGGTAGTTTAATTCAGGTTATTAATAAATTAACACGAGGCAATAATTCAATAAGATTGAACAATTCAAATTTAACAATTGGAGGGATTTATTTTTATTGCCTTAAAGTTGATGGAGTAATAATTGACAGAAAAAAAATGGTTATAGCTAAATAAACTAGGTGTTCTTATATTTTTAGTATATTGCAATTTTCTAACAAAGGAAGAGATAATAAATGTTTTATCTCTTCCTTTTTAATTTTAAAGCTTTATAAATTCTTGATTAGTAAAGAAATAAATAATTCACCAATATTTTCTATTATTAGTCCTGTATACAAGGCTGAAAACCTTATACCAGAGCTTGTATTTAGAATAGAGTCTACTATGGCTTCAGTAAATCTGGATTATGAAATTATTTTAGTTGAAGATTGCGGAGGAGATAATTCTTGGCAAGTAATTAAGAACTTATGCGAACTAAAGACTAATGTTATTGGCGTTAAGTTAAGCAGGAACTTTGGGCAGCAATGTGCAATACAAGCAGGATTAGATTTATGCAAAGGGGATTTTGCGGTAGTTATGGACTGTGATTTACAAGACCGACCTGAGGAGATTCTTACTCTTTACAATAAAGCAAAACAAGGTTTTGAAATTGTTGTTGCATCAAGAACAAATCGTCAAGACAGCAGTTTAAAAAAAATTTTATCAAAGGTATTTAACAAAACGCTAAGTTATTTAACAGATACTGAACAGGATGATACCATTGCTAATTTTTTCCTAATCAATAGATTAGTAATTGATTCCTTAAAGAAAATAAATGACTATAAAAGATACTACCCCCTTTTACTTCAATGGGTAGGCTTCTCATACACCAAAGTTTCTATTGAACATTCGAGCAGAGGTGATCATTTAGAGTCATCTTATTCATTGAGAAAAAGGATAAATTTGGCAATCAATACAATTCTAACTTTTTCCGAAAAACCTTTAAAGCTAACCGTCCAATTAGGAGTTTATATCTCGCTAATTACCGTATTAATTTCAACTGGATTAGTAATAGCATATTGCGCTGACAAGGTCAAAGTAGCTGGTTGGACGAGTTTAGCACTTTTGGTTTCATTTTTTTCAGGAACAGTTATTACAATTTTAGGAATGATTGGAATGTATGTGGGCAAAATCTTTGAATCAGTTAAAGGGAGACCCACTTATATAATAAAAGAAACAAAAAATGAATAAAATTATCGTGTTTGGAGCTAATGGCTATATCGGTAGCCATCTTGTCTATAAGTTAGAATCCCAAAACAAAAAAGTAGTAGCAATTGGCAGCTCGAAAATCTCTCGATTCAATTTTAAAAATTATTTAAGTGTAGACATAACCAATGAAAAAGAAATTAACACAATAGATCTTAAAGTAGATGTTATTTATTTTTTAAGTGCCAAAACTGGTACTTTGGACAGTTTTGAAAACTGGAAAGAGTATGTCTTGACTAATGAAATTGGATTGTTAAATATACTTGAAAAGCTTAAAAACCTAAAGAAAAAACCTACTTTCATTTATCCATCATCACGACTTATATACGATGGAAGTCCCAAAAATAAACTTAAAGAAGAGGCTATAATTAATCCGAAAACAGTTTATGCTGTTAATAAAGTTGCGTGTGAAGCATATATTAAAGCATTCAATAATTTATATGATATCCCATATAATATTCTTAGAATATGTGTGCCATATGGGAATCAAATGAATGAACTTTATTCATATGGAACAATAGGTTTCTTTTTAAAAAAGGCAACGCAAAATAAAAATATTACATTGTATGGATCAGGACTTGTTTCAAGGACATTCAGCCACATAATAGACATTATAAATGTTCTGTCTTTACTGGGTGAAAAAAAACATATTAAACATGATGTTTTTAATTTGGGAAGTAATGATAACTTAAGCTTAAAAGAAGCGGCAAAAGTAATTTCCAATCACTATAACATTGATTTGGACTTCATACCATGGCCTAATGAAAGTTTAAAAATCGAAACTGGTGATACAGTTTTTGATGGTTCTAAATTAGAAAAACTTCTTGATTATAACTATCAAGGAAATTTTAAAAGCTGGGTCGATTCACTCCCAAAAGATAGCTAATTAAAATAATTATTTATCGTTTTTTATAGCTTTTACATAGTATTGGCCTCCTAATGGAACTTTTTTTAAAAACTTTTCAAGGAATAGGAATTTTGACGTCCAATTAAATCTTGGAAAAAATAAAATGTAACTAAGCTCTTTTATTTTAAGTCCATTCGCCTTTATAATTTGTTTCGCGTAGCTAGGTTTAAGTAAAACAGCATCTTTGTCAAATTCACAATCATTTACAATTTTACGAGTAATTGGGTTATGCGGATTGTGCTCGAAAATATAAAAACGACCGCCTGGTTTTAAAACTCTTTTAATTTCTTGAATTAAATCAGAATGTAGTTTAAAATCAATATGATGAAACACTACTGCACTAAATACAATATCGAAAGTCGCGTCTTCAAAAGGAATATTAGAACCATTATAAGCTTTAAATTCAGAATTTTTTATATTTTTTGTTTTGGCGATTGAAATACTTGCGGTTGAAATATCAATTCCTTCTAGTCTACTTAAAGTAAAATGTTTGCTAAAATAATTTATTGTAGTTCCGTCACCACACCCTAGATCCAAAATATCCAAATCATCAAGCATTGACTCATGTGCTTTAACTTCTTTAACCTTTTGTTCGTTAAAATATTCTGTATCGGCTCCACTTATTTGTAGAACATTGTTATGAATACCTCTATAATCATCTGCAAACTCATCAAAATTATCAAAATCTTGTTTTTTATTTTTCATGATAAATATTTTTATCTTTATAAAGATCATTTATCACCAAACCAATAAACATTAAAAAATAAATTATTAAAGGCATATGATATCTTTCTTGAACATTAAAAAATAAATGAAATAATGCTTTTAAAAATATTGGTAAGATAATTAAAAGCTTAATGTGCAAATTTTCATTTTGACACGAATTAAATAAAGCAAGCAAAAGAAAGCCATAAAAACCAAACATAATAAACAAATAATATCCATTTATAATTTTCTTTATAGATAGGTAGGTACCATTATTTTTGAACTCTTCAAAATACTTTGATTTTTTTAATGCAAACCGTGCAAAACTAGACTCAGAACCGTAATAAATCCTAATTTTAGTAAGTAAACTTAGTTTTAGAAACCCTAAAGGGTCACCAGTTACTCGACTAAAAGCCAAATTGCGTGCTTTTGCATTCACTTCCTTCGTAGGCGTTTTCGAGTAACCGATATCTTTTAAATCTGCTTTGTTAAAATAACTCCCCTTACTCTTAGGACTTGTACCCACCATTAGGCAAATAGAGCCCCATTCAGAACAAGAAAAAGAAATCCTTTGCCCATAACTATAATTAAGTGAAATCTGAAAAAATAAAATTAAAATCACGGGAAAGCAAAGAAATGATAATGTGCTTAGCTTCTTGAAAATCACTTTATCGTCTATCAGTAATTTGAAAGCAATTAGTAGAAAGATAGGAAATACATAAAAAACACCTGTAGTTCTAGTTAGTAATAGAAATCCCGATGCAATTGAAATCAATATGAGCGACATTTTGCTACTTGTTCTTAGCCATTGAGAAAACGAAAATACGATTGCTAAATTCAATAAGCAAAAAACGGCTTCTGAACTAACAACACCAGAATAAATAATTATCCCAGGAACGAGAGTAAAAATAATGGTGCAAAAATTTCTACTTAGTTTTGAGAGTTGAAAATTTATTAAGGAATAAAATACCAATACTGACTGTAATGCCCATGCAAAACTGGAGGCTATATACATAGTCATAAGGCTAGTACCAAATAAAAATCCAAATATTGAAAAATATAAAATTGTAAAAGGAGATTTAGTATTATACAAAAGCTCTAAACTTGGGCTCTGAATAAAATCTTGTATATCAATGTAGTATTTCTCAAAATCAGAGGTTTGTTGAATATCAAGGAAAACTGCAAGAAGAAATCTAATAAAAAAAGAAAATATAAACAATCTCCAAATACTTAAATTTGGTTTTGTTTTAAAAAACAAATAAACCATTACTGAGAAAAGAACAACAAGAATAAAAATCGATACCGAAAAGGCTTTAAATTGTTCCTTTGCTATCTGAATCAATACGTTTGAATAGTACAATACGCAGAAACACAAAGCTATTTTGTATAACAGATTTAGTAAAAAAGAATCTTTAATATTAGGCATTTGTATTTTTTGCACTTAAGTCCTTTAATATAATTTCATCTAACAATGCACTTTGATTTAAAATTTCATCATAATGCAAATTCAACTTATTGGTCTTCCTAATTTTCTGCCCGAAAGAAAAGATGATATTTCTGAAATGATCATCTGAATCAGTAACATAATCTTTGCTGAAACCATGTTTCTCAACAGTTATAACTGGCTTGAATTCTGCATTTGGTGTAAAGGCTTTATGAGCTGTAATTTTACCTTTTGCTCCCCAGATTTCATAATTACATTGATAGAAATTATCAAATCCAAATGCAACCTGAGCTAAATGCCCTTTAGGGTTCACCAATTGCGCACCTCCATAAATATCAACACCTGATTCATTCCGCTTCAAAAAAGAAGAAGAAACTTCTAGTGAAGGTCCAAGAATCAATTGTGCTGCTCTGACAGTATAAGCCCCCGCATCCAAAAGAGAACCCCCTCCTAAGGCTTTATTGTATCGAAAGCTTTCCTCGTCTAAAGGTGGGAACCCAAAAGAACTTCTAAAACAGCGTATCTCTCCTATTTCACCACTTGAAATAACTTCTTCGACAAATTTGTGCTGTTTGTGATAAAGAAACATAAAGTTTTCCATTACAACGAGATTTTTACTCTTTGCAAGTTCAATCATATTTGAAGTTTCTTTGTAATTCCGTCCAAAGGATTTTTCAACAAAGACATGCTTATTTCTATTTAAACTTTTCATGACCCACTCTTCATGTAAGCCTGTAGGTAAAGGCATATATATGGCAGAAATATCATCTCTATTAATCAAATTCATATATCCTTGAATAGCTTCACAATTAAACTTGTTGGCAACTAGCTTTGATTTATCAAGACTTCGACTAGCAACAGCAACTAATTCAAACTGTGGTGCTTGAATAAATTTATTCAACATAGTTCTTTGAGCAATGTTGGCGCACCCCATAACACCTATACGGATTGGATTATTTATCATTTAGTTGAATTTAACTGCTGATAGAAGGCTTCTAGCCTGGATGTTCAAATAATTATTGAACCTGATAAATGATTTTAATTGATTAAGAGTCATCCAAATATAATTGTCTGGAATATTTTCCGAAAAACTATCATCAGCTAAAATTATCATATTTCTATTCTGTTCTCTGTAAAATCGCCCTCCCTCTTCAGATTGTAAAGTATTAAAAATAATGCTTTCATCATTTATTTCAAGGACATACTGGAGAAAAGGTAAAGTTGCTATACTTTTTTCATTTAAGTAATTGTCAGTAAGACATTGGACAGTTGGAGCTAATTCCAAAGTATCAAAGTTTCCACACTCTAATTTAGCTTGAACTAAAAAATGTAAAATTCCTTTTATTTCTTTTACTATAAATACACATAAGCCCTCCTGTGCAGGAGCCACTAAAGGCTGATGCCAATTTTTCACTTCTCTGTTAGTAATTTCAACGTTTACCCCAATTACACTAAAGTATTTATCGTTTTCATGCTTAATCGTATCTTTATTTCTTTTCCACATTTTGACTTTGTTCAAAGGAATAATATTTAGATTAAATTCATACAAACTTTTTAAATGAGTTACCCAAGAAATAATCTCATCCAATGAATGTAAAGAAGTTTCATTATTTAATTCTGACTCTAACATTCGAGAACCGATTGGACTCTTATCTGAAGATAGAAGATTGTAAAAATGTACCACCTCTGAATTATAATTGCCAAAAGGGATTCCAGATATTACAGTTCTAGTATCCATATTAACCTTATTGTCAAGCAGTAGCAGCGCTTTAATTTGCCCTAAAGTCATCCATTTGAAATCATCATCTAATGGAACAGTACCTTTTACTTTAATTATTATATTTCTGTTTCGTTTTCTTAAAAACCTAGCGCCTTGCTCAGATTGTAATTGATCTAATAATACTTCATTATTTTTTCTATCCTGGAAATATTCTAAATATTTAGGCTTTTTACCTCCGTGTACTTGCGTGTAGTTACTTTTAGTTGCTTGTAATGTAGGAGACAATTGAACATTATTTACATTTCCTGGTTCTATCTTTGCTTGTACTAGAAAGTACAAGATTCCATCGAATTCTTTTGTTAAAAACCCTAAAAAACCTATTTCTGGCTGGAGAATTATAGGCTGATCCCAATCTGGTGTCCCTGGCCAATTTGTCTTAACATTTATACCAATAATTGAAAAAAACTTATTACTCTTATGTGATAAGTTTCCTTCTTTATCAAACTTCCAACCTTCAAGATTTTCTAACTCTACTCTGTTTACATTTACAGTAATATTCCTATTTCTTTCTTCTATCCAAGAAATAATTGAAGATGTTGAATTAAACTTATTTTTTTCAGTTAAAGAAGATCGTAAAAATTGCTTTTCTAAATGTTTTTTAGTGGACATTTTTGGACAATTAAAAAATTGAATAAAGGCTAAGATTCGAAATAGGTATAACAGGTTTATATCTTAATTCAAGAATTGCTGGTTTTAAGAACCTATTTAGGGTATTTCAAAGTGTTCAAGGAATTTTTGAAATTAGCAATTTGTTCCTTTGGTCCCTTAAAACCTTGTTTTGAAGGACCAAAAGTTTGAATTTTGTAACCCTTATAATATAAATCCACTGTATTCTTTAAGCCTTTTAAATAAAATATATTATCCAATTTTAGGCCATCTTTCAATAAGGCAGCCCCCCAATATTCTGCTTTTGTTAATTTTCTAGGAATCTTACTAGAAAGAGTCTTAAACTGCTTAGTAGGTCCAGGAAATCCTGTTTCACTAGTCCCCATTGTCTGTAATTTTGATCCAAAAAAGTAAATATCTAATTCCTTTTTAGGCTTAGGCAAAAAGTACAAACTGGAAAGGTTTACTCCCTTCTCACTAAGAATTTTCCCCCAGTAATCTCCTTTTCCTAGTTTACGAGGTAGCTTTAAAGAAAACTCTTTGTACTGAGCTGTTGGCCCTGGGTATCCATCCGCACTTGTACCCATTTTTTGAAGGAATAGATCATAAAAAAACAAATCAGTGATAGCACCATTTTGCTTAGTGCTTTTATAATAAAGCCCATCAAGACTCTTTCCCTTTTTTAATAGTTGCTTACCCCAATAATCCTTTGGAGATAGCTTAACCAATGAATTTAAGCCCTTAATTGTATTTTTCTTTTCCTCTTCATTATTCGCTTCAGCAACTACCACATCATTATTTTTGTTTTTAGTATTGTTTGTGCAATTTCCAAATGAAAAAAATAGAAAAACACCTAAAAATAAAAGTTTAATATTCATTATATTTTATTTAGTATTAAATAATAATTAAAGTTCACTTCCCTTCATAATCTCAATCTTGTTTTCTTTTGGATTATCTTCAACAATAAATACCCAGTGGTGAAATTTATAAAAAGTAGCATTAGGAAATAGTATACTTAACTTCTTTTTATCAAATATCTGTTTATGCCCAGTTGCAATATTGTGATGATAAATAGGAAAAGATTCGTTGAAAGGAACTGAAACTATTATCCTTCTTTTTGCTACCCTTCTTAACTCAATGATACCTTTATAAAAAGAATCCAAATTCCACCCAAGGAAATTTTGAGCTTCGACACTGTCTTGTTTAGAGCCTAAGTGCTCTAGAACTTCCATACAAATTATAGTATCAAACTCATTATCTTCAAAACGAAGGTTTGTAATATTCATTTCCTGATATTCAATTTCTTCAGAAAGTAAATTTTGGGTAGTATGTTTTTTTAAATCAATTCCACAAATTCTTTGATATTTATTAAGTAGATGTAGCAAATTCAAACATGCCCCATTACCGATCCCAATATCAAGAATTGATGCTCCTTTAATTAACTTAGGCATCAAATTTATTCTTTGCCAATTTTTATTATTGAAAGCCTTGTGATCCTTATGATGATCTTTTACCCTTTTAATTGCACTAGATAAATCCACTATTTGTTAAGTTTAAATTATGCCATATTTGCTATCACAATATCTGAATAATATCGGGCATCTTTAACAAGATATTAGTTTTTTATTTAATTTAGTTTAAACAAAAAATAGCTTTAATAGAGTATTTTTATGCTTTATTTGAAAGCTTTTAAACTAGTGGTGTCCGCTTAAAATTCAAATTAGGCAAAAAAAGTATGTCTAAGCC
>CAZXYA010000322.1:0-10567 GCA_964644655.1 uncultured Saprospiraceae bacterium
GTTTGAGTAAACTGCGCCATCGCACCCCTCGTTTTAGTATTTTTAATGGACTAGTATTTGGCATTTTTTGTTGTTGGTTAAATTATGGTGCTTATCCCTACTCTACCATTTTGAATAGTCGATGCTACCTTAAATAATTTATCTGAGTCTATTAATTCTATTCGAACTTTATATAATGCATCGTCCGCTAAGAAAGTGGGGATTAATAATTGGGTTAATAAGGTTCTTTTTTTTCCTGTTGGTAAAAATTCAGTTAAAGAAATGGTTTTATCGAGTTTTAATGTTATTGAATAGCAAGGTTTCTCTGCCGTTTTTTGTCCCCCGATTTGGATGGTTGCATTGACTTTCCAGTTATCAATAGATGTTTGCTTTGAATGTAAAACAAAGGGATTAGTTTGTTCTATTTGAATGCTATTTTCTGGTAGTTTTAGGATTTTTTCTAGCACTACTTTTCCTAGTTTTTGGTCTTTTTTTATTTGGGGTTTTAGGGGTAGGAAGTGGGTTATCATTGACTTCTGAAAAGCATTTAGAGTTATCGGAAAAACTGATACTAAAATCTCATTTTCACATAACAAATTTTGATATTCATTATTTATAATTTGTTGTAAATATTGTTCAAGAAAAACGTTCATAATAATTAAAGTAATAAAAGAATTTAATTTTTATTAATAAAAACTTTGTGTTGCCTATAATTTCATGAACATATTTTTAATTCAGATTTTTGTTAAACCGACGAACCTCTTTTATAAATTTATGCCATATTTTCTTATTTCTGTTCAATGCTAATGAACGAAAAGTTTTTTCAACATCTAAAATAATTTTTTCCTGTAGAATACTTATCTTTTTAAACCTTTCCTTTGCCTCATCAATTCTTTCAATAATGACTTTATATTGATAATAATCTACTTGACTATTATAGTAAGACAATGGCATTCTTGTCGGTCTAACAATATTTTTAGACTTGCTAAAATCTGAGTAAGCAGATAAAAAAAATTTCATTTCTCCCAAAAAGGGAATGATTCTAATCAAAAATAATCTTTGATTTTTAAGTTTTTGAAAACTAACACCGTAAGATTTTAAATTATAGATGCTGAATCCCCATTCCTTAAATTTATTAGAAAAATAGTTCGATTTTATCATAATAACAGATAATTCGTTTAGTGAATTTACCAATTCATCAAAAAAATTTATTAACGTATCACTACCTCTAATATCATCCATTTTATTTTTTGTCGAACGAAAGATATTACTATTATCAAATCCTCTAAATAACTTTTCAATTTCTTTAAGTGCAAAAGAAACACGAGTTAAGTCCCTAACCTTTGCAAGTTTTATCATAATAGTCATTAATTATTTTTCTTGTGTCTAATAGTTATATTTTTAGCATATTTCCTTCAAGGATATTTTGAATACCCCTTCTTCCCCAAAACAACTCCTTCCGTGTAAAATTTGAGTCCTTTACCTACTGAAAATCTACCAATATGGATATGCTTTCCACCAGTTTTAGTGTATTTTCCATGATAAATAATTTCATAACTCCCCGTATCTCCAAAAATCTCCTTCCGTTTTTCGTATATTTTTTTAAAACCCTGCTCTATGGTGTATCCTTGAATGCCAAAATCTACTGCCTGTTTTTGCAAATGTAAACTATCCTTTGCTCCTCCTTTAGGCACATGATTTCTATCAGCAGAAGTCACATGAACAGAGCCTAAAGTAGCAGCAATTTTTGTCAAAACACCTTTCATAGTGTTGTCCGATAATTTTTTTCCTTTATAAAGTACTACTCCCATTAATTTATTTTTAAAAAGTTAGTAATCGTCAATCTTTCTGCCTGCCATTTTCCGTCTATAGAAATATCTTTTAATTGTATTCCTTGCGTCACCCAATAATGCAAAAACAAATTCTCTCGCAGTCCGCCTGATTTTATAAACAAAAAATAATAAGGCTTTTCAGTCACCGATTCCTTTAACTTAACTTTTAAGGATTTTAAGCTATTTTGTAAATTGACAAGTGGCTTTTCTATATCTGGTCGGTCTTCTATTTTAAATATTTGTCGAATGAGTGCTAATTCCTCCTCCTTTTTTATCAATGCTAACAGCGCATAAACACTTTTGAGTGCATTGTCTAAAGACGGAATGGTAGGGCGGCCATATTTGAGGGCATAACTTCCAAGCGGTAGCGAATTGAAATTAGAGGTTATAGCAGGTTGATACCTTTGGGTAGCAGAATAAACCCTATCTAACCCCAAAAAATATTCTTTTATAGCATTTTCAATCGTATCTTTTCTGGTTAAAGGAATCCAATTTTCTGGTTTATCCAGTACTATATCTTGATGCCGAATAAATTTTCGATTTAAAACAGGCACCACATTTATTGCTATATTTTTCAAAAAATCTCCTTTTACTTCAAAAGGGAAAATTAGGTTTACCCAAACAAGCTGTTCCTCGAAAAGTAAGTATACTACTTCGTTATTTTCAACAGGAAAAGAACTCTTTAAATCTTTAACTTTTAAGACATTCGCCTCTTTTTGAATCGTTAAAAATTGGTTTTTATAGTGGTCATAAATTGGTTTTTCTACACTATTCCGCATCCAAAGCGTTTCATAAAAATCAATTGGAGTCAATTCCTCCTTTTTCTTAAAACCGACCTTAACTTTTATTGCCCGTTGGTTGATTTTAGCCTTTACTAAACCTAATTCATTTTCTTTGTATGCCAAGCTATTTTTATTAGGAAAATAAAATCCTAACCCATCTAGTGATGTAATGCGCTCATCAAGCCGCAACCCCAACCAACATTCACTTTTATGTAACTCCGTAGGCAAAACAAGCTCCGTTCTCTCCTTTTTTTCATAAATACCTGCCTTAGCTACCCGACACACAATTTCCCCCTTAAAAACCTTGGTCGGATATAGTGGCGAAAAGTAGATTGGCGGCAGGTTAGGATGACCTGTTTTATAATCAAAACTTTGTTCCGTAGATAATTGAATAATGGCCTTTTCAGGAGTAATCTGCACAACCCTATGGTCGGGTATTGGGCGATTAATCGTTTCGGGTTGCAATTTTTCCTTCAGCCTTTCCGCAATGTATTCATTTGACTTTTGGAGTTCTGCGTATAAGCCTGACAATTCCCAAGCCATGCTGTCCACTTTAGACTTTTGCATAGTGGTCAAATCATCAATATTGTCGCAATACAAATCATTTGCGGTTTTTTCTAAAAGTTTATTTTTTAAAGTCTGGTAATCGTACATATTAATTCAAGTCAATTCGTTTTGCCTTTTGCTTAATATTAGTGCCGCCATCTAAGCTAATTCCTTCTTTGGCAGTTGCTTGTATATCGGTGTCTGCCTCCATTAATATAGATTTTGCTTTAATCCGAACTGCTCCCTTTTCATCATCAAATACCACTTGAATATTTTCAAAGCTAAACCCTCGTGTTTTAGGATTATTCGATGAAGGTAAAGTTGCTCCATTGAAAAAGCTACCTATAACAAAAGCGGAATTTTCTGGATTAAATTCTTCAAAAAACACAATGACCGTTTCTCCAATTTCGGGAATCCAAAAGTGTCCACCAAAAGCAGTATAATTGGTGACTACTCTCATCCAAGGACTGACTGCCTCGTTTTCATCCTGTAAAAAAGTCACTTTCACTCGGCCCCAATTCTCGTCGTCTTTGTTTTCCATTACCTTAGCTAATAAAGGCCCACTAAAAGGATTTTTTGCACTTGGTACATTTACTGGAAAAGGGCAGTCTGCTGGAATGGCCGCAAAAGAATTTTGATAATTATTCCCTACAGAAAATTGATGACTAATCTGCGTTATCAAATAAGCTGTTTGGTCTGTAATACCAGGTAATGCCTTATCTTCTTGTTGTCCAATCGTAATTTTCTGCCCAATGGCTAAATTACTTTTAGCCGATTGACCATTAATATTGACTAATTCATTAGTTTGTTGCATAGCCAATTGTTCGGCTACGTTTTTTAAATAAGGCGCACTTTCTATGGGATAACTCAATCCATATCTCACTTTTGGGTATTGTTCCGATTTATCTAAAGCAGCCTGCACCAAAGGATTTTTACTTTTAATCTCCGTATCCGAAAAGTCTACCTTTTTCATTTTGTCCTCGGCTAAATTATACCCTCGTACTTCAAAATTTAAAGGGGCTAGATTCAATCCAACCTCTAATGTTGACAATTCATTAGGTTCAATTTTTATTGCTTGTTTGCTTGCCTCAGCAAAAGATTCGAAGTAAAATTCTGTTCCATCGTAGAAGAAATTAACACCAAATTTATCCGCCAATCGGTTTAGAAATCGGAAATCACTTTCTTGGCATTGCATCGCCCATTGCACACTTTTTTTTATCCCTGCATCGAAAGTTATTCCTTCGTATTCTTGCAAAATATGTTGGATAATATCTTGTAAAGTCATTTCCGTAAATGCCCGAAATTTTGGTCCAGCATCCATTAAGATGGAAGGACTAAACCCCTCAAGGTGTACCATTCGATTACTTCGAACACTATAAATTTTAGCGTTATCTACGAAACCTACAAATTGGTTGTCTTCGCCCCATTCAATGGTGATTTTTTCTCCCAACCAGCTTTTTAATTGGTCTAATTCAAATGATTGACTATAAGGGATAGACAGGCTAAGTTCAAAGCTATGGTGTGCGTAATGCGACTGTCGAATAGTAAAGGATTCTACGGTAAATGAGCTAGGAATTTCCCGCTTATTTATAATTATTGAGTTGGTAACCATATACCTTTAACCTTGAGTTCTAATCGCTTTATCGAATTTAATTTCGCTACCTTCTTCTCCACCAAATTCTAATTTTTGGTAACTAATAGATAAATCTTCTGAAATAACTGTTTGTTCTTGACCGTCGATAGTTACCTTATCCAAATTTTGGTTATACCCAACTAAATCCGCACCTGTAAATTCAATTTGTTTAACTTCTACTCCTCCATTATAAAACGTAATAAACCCTTGTTCTTCCTTATTATCATTTATCATCCACTCAATAAAATCAGTTGTATGCCTACTTATAACCGAAACCTCTAATAAATTTCCAACCACTCTTCCTGCGACTAAGCCATTATTCAAATTATAGTTTTGACTGAAATTGATGTTATAGGAAATTATTCTAAAGCTATTTCCAAAAATGTCTAACATAATATGAGTGACAGGTTCCATTTTTTAGTTTTTATAAAGTTTAGTAAATTAAATTTGTTCGGCTTTATCTACTTTAAAATCTTCGCTTTTTCCTGAAATGCTAATCAGATATTTACTTTTGGTATCGTGAAAAACTAATTGGACATTTAAAGCTACTTCGTTTGTACCTTTGTTAACTGCCTCTACTTTTCCAACAGATACTATCCAATCATCATCTTTTCTATCTTTTAAATAGTCTCTCACATTCTGTAAAAACTTATCTTTTTCTTGTCGATTCCATTTAGAAAATGCTTTTAGGTTACAGAAATCCACCAAATCTTTCATAATTCGATTCCTCACTATCATCTTAGGTACTTTTCGCAATTCTTCGTTCCCTGCCAAAAAAGCAGTATTATCCCCAAATAAATAGACCTTATTATCATCAGGAATGAGCATAATCATTCCTTCCTTTTCGAACTTTGGACTATCCAATCTATTCCCTTCATAAGCCGCATTCGTCACCCCTTTCAGTCGCCCATCACCAGTCAAACCAGCTACTGATGTGCCTTCTTTTTGCTGCATCATTTTACCCAAAATTGCACCAGAAGCTGGCACCATAAGTCCGCTAGATTCCACACCAGCGACAGGGTCTCTCGCCACTACCCAAGTACCACAAACGGTTAGATTTGCCCATTCGGGGTCTGTTCCTTTTAGGTTTCGACTAGCCGCTTTTTGTAAAGCCACTTTCACACTTTTAGTTTTGGGAATATCCACTACTGCCATCGCAATGGTCTGGTTTGCGATTTGAGCCATTTTTTCTGCCCCCTTTCCGATGTCTCCCAAGTGACCGATAAACAAAGGACTATTTCTCAGTCTTGGCTTATAAAATTTATCTTTTAAATAAGCTGCCATTTGGTCAAAATGGTCTTGGTTATCTTTGCCCGCAAACCGTTCAGGGTCAACCACTATGAACTTTGCCCTATCAGCAGTCTCTAAGGCATTTTCAAAGAAAAGATTGGCAGCCCTCACAGTCGTTTCATAAGGCTTGATTTTTTCTAAAATTTGAGCTTGATTTTCTCTTTTCAACTTCGCAATATTCGTGTAAGCCTCATCAACAAAATTCACCACCTCGTCCTCGTCCTTCTTTTGCAATAACTGGATAAATAAGTCTATTTCTAGTGCAAATTTTTCCCTTTCTATTTGTTTGGATTCTCCTAATAAATTTTCAGCTAGTTCCTCCTGCATCTCCGATTCGGTGATATAATCCAAATTTGGCATAATCAACTGCACGTTTTCCAAATCATCTTTAAATTCTAAGGGTTGCTCAAATTGCAGTAACTCTTCTTTACTTTTAAGTTCCATAAGGCATTATTTTTACAAGTTTTTCAAGAAGTTCATTAGACCATTCGGCGATTGGTTGTCCTTCATAGCGGCGCTAATGTTCCTCAAGCCAACTATTAACTGTTGCTTTCTAGTTTCGTCCTTTAGGGTCTCCAAAAATTGATGCTTAAAAGATGGATTCTTTTTCCATTCTTCTAAAAATTTATATAGAAAATCCTGCTCAATAGCTTGGCCTTTTAGCACTTCGCTTTTATTGGTTATTTCTTTTAGATTAAGGTCATTGAAGGTTGTTATCTCAATTTTTTCCTTGACGCTTTCACCATTAGTCTTCCGTAAATCTACCGTATATTTTTGAGGGATATGGCCCACAAATTCATTGATATTTTTTGCCTCAAAGATTTTCGTTTTTCGAGTTCCTGGAATGGCAACAGAGATTAAAGAACATTTAGGAACACTTTCCATTTTGTGCTGAACTTCTTGATTTTCAGTTCGTCCACCAACTGGGTCATTTGCCATACTCTAGTTTTTTGATTCTTATAAATATTAATCAGCAATGTAGAAGGAATTAATTTTTATATGATATAATTCCGTTAGAATCTGCAAGAAAAATAAATCAAAAAATATTTATTGGAGAAAATATTTTTTTAAAAATCAATTTTTAGATTAAAATTCGCCATTAAAGCATTTAAATAATTAATTATCAATTATTTAACAAATAAAAACCATGGAGAAAATCATGATAATATTCTTCAAAAAAACTTTTTCAGGGTGAGTGAATTTTAATTTTGTGGATTAGTATATACCTTGGTGAATAAAATCTAACTATCTGTGAGAAATTTTTAAGCATGACAACCAACCAAAACCTCCAAAACAAAATAAACCAAGCCCTCACTAACTGGAAAACCCAAGCCAGCGAGGGCATCCAAACCCCCGATTTCAAAAGTATCTCCACCGCTTTAGATGAATACTATTTCATTATGAAGTTAAAGACCTATTGTGCCTATTTAAGCTATGGGCAAATAACAAAAAGTGATAAGGCCAATACCCAAAAAGAAGATTTTAGGTTTATTAAAACTATTATTGAAGAAGGGAAAGAAATAGCCAAAAAAAATCCACTTTTTGGATTATACAATCAAATTCGAGTATTGTATGAAAGACTTCATGAAGATAGTCCAGCAATAGATGAGCTTTTCATTGCTGCACAGAAGGCTATTTATACTCACGCTCAGCAATTGGAACGAGAAGAAGTTTTAGAGTTATATTCCTTCCTTACCAATTTTTGTATTAAAAAATCTAACTTAGGCAAAGTAGATTATAGAGAACGGTTATTTCTAGTTTATAATGATTTATTGAATTTAAAATATTATGGACAAAGTGGTAAGAAAACACCTCTTCCACCACGTATTTATAAAAATATGGTTTCCTATGCCATTTTATTACAAAAGAATCCTTTATTCAAAAAATTGCACACGGTATTTTTACCGATGGATAATACTAAGGGGTTTAAAAACGGATTTATCTGGGCAGAACGCTTCGTGGATATTTATAAGTCTAAGTTGGATAAAAAATTTCGTAAGGTTTATCCAGTTTATTGTGCGGCATTATTATCCTTCGTTCAAGGCAATCATATAAAAGCTTATCAACATTTAGGGAATCCAAGTCATGTAAAAGGTAAGTTTATGCCATTTGATGTCAAAACGCTACAACTAAGAATCCTATATGAAGTCCAATTAATAGCTCCGGAAAGATTAGAAAAAGATGGCATGGAAATTAAAATAGTAATGGATAGGTTTCGTAAAAAAATTGCCTATGAACGGGATGTAAAACAACAACTTCAATATCAACTCCAACAGTATATTGATTTTGAACATTGCTTTAAATTTTTAATAAAATTCCATGCTAGCTATTATGGTCGATTAATGAAATCTACGATTACCAAATATCAAACGGACAAAGCACATTTAGACAATTTGATTGAGGCTTGTTTTGGGCCTTATCAGGCTTGGTTTAGGGCTAAGATGATAGAAATATAGTTCTTTCAATTAAATCCTTTAATGAAGCTTTAAATCCCTAAAATGCAATAATAGCCTCGTCTCCATCCTAAAATAAAGACGAGGACTATTTGTTACTTAGCTTAAATCCCAGTATTGTCTTGCTCAATTATAAAAGCAAAACTACCATAGGACATTAAAGCGACCAAAACATTTAAAAATACCATGAATGATAGGTTTTAAAGTTTTGGAAGGCCTTCCGTGAAATAAAGCTGCGCAGCTAAGATTTAATTATTGTTAACGGAAACAAAGGTGAAGGGAAAATTGAGGAATTCCTTGGCAAAATACTTGCAAAAGAGTTTTGCTTAGTCTTTGCAAACTAAAGAACATTTGATACTGGAATTAATGGGGGAAAAGGAGAGCAAATATTTAATGATGGTGATTGTTGCGTAGTACTAAAATGGGATTAAATAATAATTTAATAAAACTAGAAGAGATTAAGAAAATACCAACTACTATATCAATAGAACAAATCCAGCGATAATCTAAAACAGTCTTTGTATGATAGAAAAAAGACTCCTCAGGAATAATCCAAACAGCTCCAAGTATTAATAATCCTCCAAAAATCCCAATAATGAAGGTAAGTGTAGCGATATTTAAATCAAACGAATAGAAATCAGAAAAAAAACTCTTTTTATAATTAGTATTAAGTTGATTATTTGACAGAATAATTAATTCCGTGATAAAACTTAATTGGCCAATAATACCAATCATTGAAAAAACTACAATCTCTATTACATTTATACAACCTGTAAAAAAGAAGTTAAAAATCAATTGAATTACTACAAAGGACCACCAGACAAGAGGTAATAATTCCGAATTAGTTGGACTTTTCTGTAGTATCAAATTGAATAATTTTTGATACAATACTCCAATTAAAAGGATTGGAATCCAAAAAAGATAGCCAAAATACGTTAGTGTTAAACCACTTTTGTAAATACCTATTAAATTAAGTATGATGCTACATATTATCACAAATCTTAGCAACCATGAAGAACCATAAGAGAAAGCTTCATCTTTAATAAATTTCATTTCAGTTTTCAACGAATTAGGCTGAGTATTTTTCCTACTTGGATACCTTTTATTAAAAAAATCATTGAAGGATTTATAACCTAAATAAATAGCAAATAAATTCTTAGTAAAGTTATTCCCTTGGCTTTCATTATTTTTAAAAATCCTCAAAAAAGTATCATAAGATGGAACTGATAAAGTACTATAGTTAACTCTCCCGTCTTTAGTAGGCAGTTTTAAAATTCGTGCAAGTGAAGGTTCTTTTTTACATTTTGTAATAATTTCCTCTTCTAAATGAATTAAAAATTCTTCAATCTGTCCTTGTTTCCATTGGGAAGGAGGGTCTCCTTGTCCAAACTCTTTTTCAATATAAGATGTAACGTCTTGCCAAAATTGTAAGGAATCCTTCATATTAGGGAGGTAATTAAGTAAAAAAATTACTCTAAAATAAAAATTTTGAAGCAACTACATCCTCACTTAACAATAAATTAACTTACTCCCATTAATGAATTATATTTACTTTAACATTAGCAGGTTTCGAGAACCAAATTTCTATAAATTTGATGAATGGCCATTTGGATAAAACGGAGTCAAACTTCCATGAATTATTTTAAAAAAAAGAAAACCTTATGTATTATTAAAAAGAAGCAAAATAAATCATTACTTAAAAAATACGTGTATTTGGCACCTATAATTTCTTTTATGGAATTGGTGTTAAATTCAAATAATTTCTAGCATTTCCATCAAAAAATCTACGCTCATACTGGACAAATTCAGGTCGATTAAACAGTTCTTCATATCGATTTAAATAGCTGCTTTCTAGTCCTTCATTAAATAGTAAATGCCAATCACTACCGTACATGATTTTTTCAGTAAATGGATATTTCACCTTAGTATCATTGAATAAGTGAATCAATCGTTCCGCAAAATGCTCCATTTTCGGCAAATCATAAATGTCAGATAGAAAACCAATTTCACAGAAAACATTTGGATAGTTGGTGCATAATTTATAAACATTAG
>CAZXYA010000323.1:0-10504 GCA_964644655.1 uncultured Saprospiraceae bacterium
TAAGATTAGCCATTTATATCAGTTGGCAGTATGCAGTAAACAGCAGGCAGTTAGCAAAACTGCTAACTGCCAAGTGCCTACTGCCTACTGGTTAATTTTATTTATATTGAGCAGTCAATTCTGCTGCTAAATCTACTACTGTCTTTACTGCATCATCTGCCAACTTTCCAGATTGGAAAGTCTTTAACGTCTCCGGGCTTCTTTGTTCTAAAGTAGATAAGAATAACTCTTCAAATTCTTTTATTTTATTTACGGGTACATCTTTCAATAAACCTTTTGTACCTAAGTAAATAATTGCAATCTGCTTTTCTACTGTTTCTGGAGAATATTGAGGCTGCTTTAAGATTTCCACGTTTCGCTTACCTTTTTCTAAGATAGCCATTGTCGCCGCATCCAAATCAGAACCAAACTTAGAGAACGCTTCTAATTCCCGATATTGTGCTTGATCTAACTTCAAGGTACCAGATACCTTCTTCATCGACTTAATCTGAGCGTTACCACCCACACGAGATACGGATACCCCTACGTTAATTGCAGGACGTACACCAGCGTTGAATAAGTTCGTTTCTAAGAAAATCTGACCATCAGTAATAGAAATTACATTGGTTGGAATATAAGCAGAAACGTCACCCGCTTGTGTTTCGATAATTGGTAAGGCAGTTAATGAACCACCACCTTTTACGATACCCGCTTTCTTTAAAGATTCAGGTAAATCGTTCATATCGTTAGCGATAGCATCATCATTAATGATTTTTGCCGCACGCTCTAATAAACGAGAGTGTAAGTAGAATACATCACCAGGGTAAGCTTCTCGACCAGGAGGTCGTCTTAATAACAAAGATACCTCTCTATATGCGACTGCTTGCTTCGATAAATCATCATAAACAATCAAAGCTGGTCTTCCTGTATCTCTGAAAAATTCTCCAATCGCCGCTCCAGCAAATGGTGCGTAGAATTGAAGCGGAGCAGGGTCAGAAGCAGAAGCAGAAACGATACAAGTATAAGCCATTGCACCATTTTCTTCTAAAGTCTTCGCCACGTTTGCTACTGTAGAAGCTTTCTGTCCAGAAGCTACATAAATACAGTAAACAGGTTCTCCTTTATCATAAAATTCCTTTTGATTAATAATGGTATCAATCGCAATAGCCGTCTTACCAATCTGACGGTCACCAATGATTAATTCCCGCTGTCCTCTACCAATCGGAATCATCGCATCAATCGCTTTGATACCCGTTTGTAATGGCTCGGCTACAGGCTCTCTATAAATTACCCCTGGTGCTTTACGCTCTAGTGCAATTTCATAAGTTTCACCCGTAATTGGTCCTTTACCATCAATTGGCGCACCTAAGGCGTCTACTACTCTTCCCATAAATCCTTCCCCAACATTGATAGAAGCAATTCTGCCTGTTCGACGAACAGTTGATCCTTCTTTAATGCCTTCGCCAGAACCCATCAATACGACCCCAACATTATCTTCTTCTAAGTTCAATACGATTGCTTGCACGCCGTTTTCAAATTCTACTAATTCCCCCGCCTGAGCAGAGTTTAAGCCGTAAACACGAGCAATTCCATCCCCTACTTGAAGTACAGAACCTACTTCTTCTAATTCGGAGGCGGTTTTGAAACCAGAAAGCTGCTGCTTAAGAATTGCAGATATTTCGTCAGGTTTTATATTAACCATATCTAATTATTTAAATTATGAGTTATAAATTATGAGTTATGAGTTTGGAGGTTTTTACCTATCGGTAGACAGGCGTCACTTTTCACTCATAACTTATCACTAATAGTTACATATTATTTATATACTGATTGCCAGAGAAACCTTTTTTCAACTGGGCTAATTTATGGGCTACACTTGCGTCATATAGTTTATCATCGAATTCTATCACAAATCCACCAATTAAATCTGGATCTACGGCTGTTTCGATGTCAATATTCGCTGCTGTTTTGCTACTTCCTTGCAATTGTGCTTTAATCGCAGCTAAAGAAGCTTCTGTAACAGGTGCTGCCGTTGTCAATTTCACGGTAGAAATTTTCTTTAGGGCATTATATTGTATTAAAAATTCTTTAGCAATATCTGGCAAATAGCTCTCTCTTCCTTTTCTTAAAACGATATTGATAAATGCCATAGACAATTCATCAAATTTACCGCTGAAGATTTCTTTTAAAATCTTCCCTTTTTTGTCAGGATTAACGATTGGGCTTTTGAGCAACAAAAAAAAGTCTCTTTGTTCTGTTGCAGTTTTAAAGGCCTGAACATCTCCTAACACTTTATCTAATTTGCCTTGCTCTTGTGCTAAATCCAATAAGGACTTAGCATAACGTGCAGCTATTCTTGTTACTGACATATTATGGTGATTTGTGACTGGTGATTGGTGACTGGTATCAACCAATCACCAGTCACCAATTACTAATTCAACTTAATTTCATCTACTAATTTATTCACAAAAGACACTTGGTCAGGATTGTTTTGTAATTCTTTGCGAATTACTTTTTCTGCAATGCCTAAAGCCATTTGTCCTACTTCATTCTTCACTTCTGTTAAAGCTGCTTTTTTGGCTGCTTCTATTTCTTGAGTTGCCGTCAATGCTATTCGCTGTGCCTCTTCTTTGGCCTTCGTTTTAGCCTCATTCACAATCATATCTTTAGCTGCCTTAGCTTCCTTAATAATTTTTGACCGTTCCGCCTGTGCTTCTTTAAGAATCTCTTCATTTCGAGCATTCAAAGCTTTCATCTCTTCCTTTGCCTTCTTTGCTTCATCCAAGGCATTTTGAATGTCTCCCTCTCTCTTTTTTAAGGCATCTTTAATTGGACCAAAACCATATTTAGCCATGATAATCCAAAAAAGAACAAAAATTAAGGTTGTCCAAAATAATAATCCGAAACTTGGTCGGATAGGGGAAAAATCTGCTAGAAATAAAATATCCATTGGATTTATTTTTATATCTTTTCAATAAAAATTAAAATAAAAATTAAAATAAAAAACTAGCTTCCATTTTAATTATCATTTTGATTTTGGTTTTAATTTCAAAGAAGGATTGATCCCAAAACCAACCGTTTTGTAATCAATCCTATACTTAATTTCTTAAGCTACTAAATAGGAGAATACGATTGCAATCAAAGCAGCACCCTCTACCAATGCAGCAATTAAGATCATATTCGAACGAATATCACCTACTGCTTCTGGCTGACGTGCGATAGCTTCCATTGCTTTAGCTCCTACGTTACCTACACCAATTCCGGCGCCGATAACAGCTAATCCCATTCCGATAGCGGCAATTGAACCACCCATAGTTGAAATTTTTTATGTAACACAGCTCGCTGAGCTATGTCAGTTATAATAAATGTAATACAGCACTATAAGCTGTATCGTTTAATTTCTTGATAATGTCAATATCTTTCCTAGTTGACACCGCTCAGAGAGCCGTGTGACTAATGGTGTGCTTCCTCTGTAGCAGCACCAATATAGGAGGCTGTCAAAATGGTAAATACGAATGCTTGGATAAAGGCAACCAATAATTCGATAGCCATCATAAATATGGTCAATAAAGTAGACCCTACTGCTGTCCCTAATGAACCAGCAACAGATTCCCCTGAACGACCAAAAATGAATATTAATCCTACGAAAATCACCATTACCATGTGCCCCGCAGTAATGTTTGCAAACAAACGCAACATTAAGGTAATTGGCTTAATAAATACGCCCAAAAATTCTACTGGAGTTAAAATGGTTTTTACCCAAGCTGGCACACCGGGCATCCAAAAGATATGCTCCCAATAATGTTTATTACCATTTAGATTAGTAACAAGAAATGCTAATAATGCCAAAACCATCGTAACCGCTAAATTCCCAGTAACGTTTGCTCCACCAAAAAATGGTACTTGACCAAAAAGATTTAGACCTAGGATAAAAAAGAAAAGGCATAATAAGAAAGGTAAAAATTTCTCCCACTTATTGCCCAAGAACGGAATCGCTACTTCATCTCTAATAAATTCAATCATTGGTTCAAAAAAGCCTTGAACCCCATTTGGTGCTTGTCCTTCTGTTCTTGCATACTTTCTAGCCATGCCGATAAATAACCAGCCTAATAAAAAGGTTACTAAAAGCATAGAGGCAACATTCTTTGTAATAGAAAAATCGTAAAAAGAAGTAATACCTCCACCAAATAATCCAGCATCTGCAGTACTTAAATTATCTGCCCTCCATTCTTGTCCGTTATGACATATAAAAATAACCTTACTTTCTTTTCCATCAGCAGCTGCAATTGTCTTTTCATATACTTTGTGATCCCCCATTGCCACTAATCCCTTTGGAAAACCAGCAGGTTCAACTACTCGCTTCACCATTCCCTCGAATAATACATATCCATCATAAGCATGAGTACCGACTCCGTGCGCATCTGCATGGAATTTGCCAGAACTAAATACTGACCATCCATCACCAGGTGCATATAAGATGCATGGCAAAGGCAATTGGAAAGGCCCTATACTAAATACATTCTGATCAGCAATATGATGAAAAGCGGTATTCCCTGGGTCAAATTCATGAGATTCGGCCATATGGCCACATTCATTTCCATGACCTGCATCATGGCTTTCAGTACCGTGGTCGTGATTATGCCCGTCACTATGATCGTGATTGTGATTATGGTCTTGTGCGAAGGCAAACAAGGTAAGTGATAAAAAGCAAAGTATAAAAGAAATTCGGCGCATCGAATATATATTTAAAACTTTAAGTCTCTATTATCAAATAATCAACACATTTTATGATAGACTCTTTTCCCGTTCTGCTACGTTAAAAATTATCTCCGTAGCGATGCTATGCAGAGATTTTTTGCCTGGCATAACGAAAAAATAGCCTTATCAAAAATGGCGATTATGTAATACTAGACACTTTTTCAATTTTTTAGTCGTAGAAATACGCTAAAAATTGTTGCTTAAGTAAAATTTTTTCAAAAATTCATGCCTTCTTTTTTATAAAAAAATAGCACTTTTTGAAAATCGGTGCAAAGGTATTATTATTAAGTTGCTTAAAAAAGGCTATGCTAATCTTTTTTTAAGAAAATTTTATACTTTTTAAGCTAATGAGAATCAATGATTTGAGCAAAATTTAAAATAAAAAAAGGTAAAATTTTGCTATTCCTACATAAAACCATATTAAATTCTAATCAATGAGTTAAGTATCTAAATTAATTACATTTATTAGTAAAAAACCAAATTTTCGCCGTTAATCGTTCATCTATCTTTTTTGGGTATTCATATAAAAAATCGAGTGTATTGCCATTTTTTAACAGAATTTAGTATTGTTTTAAATTTTTAAAAAATAGGTTTTTTATGATTTTATGTGATGTATTGAATCATACAAAATCATATAGTGCCAAAAAATTAAAATTTCACCGATGTCTAATCCAAAAGTCAATAAATTAGCCCTTACCGAACCAATTATCAAACGCCATGTCATTTTTGCGATGGGAGCAGGTTTTATTCCCATTCCCGTTTTAGATATTGCGGCGGTTACAGCGGTACAATTAGATATGATTAAACAGCTCTGCAAAGTGTACGACCAAGATTATAATGAAACAAGCGGAAAAGCTTTTGTCGGTACGCTAACTAGTACCACTTTAGCTAGAATGACTGCTCATAGTGTCGGATCTATTTTTAAAGTTATTCCAGTTATTGGTTCCGCTTTAGGAGGTGCAACCGTTGCAGCTTTTGCAGGGGCTACTACTTTTGCTATTGGTCAAGTTGTTGCTCGGCATTTTGATTCCGGAGGGTCTATTTTAGATTTTGATAGCGAAGACTTAAAAGATTTTTATGAAGAACAGGTGGAAAAGGGCAAAGAAGTAGTAGAGGAATGGCAAGCAACCATTGATGAAACCTTAGAAGAAGTAACTACGCCCATTGAAGAAATTTTTGAAAATGAACTAGAAACTAAATTGGCTAAGTTAGAGGAATTAAAAGAAGCTGGTTTGGTGACGGAGACGGAGTATAAGCGGATTAAGAATCGGATTTTGAAGAAGGGATAGTAATCTACGATTTATCAAAACAAAGATATTACATAACTGATGTTACGCAGAAAATCCGAAGGATTTAAACTTGAATAGCCGTAGATGAGAATCTACGGAGAATAATATTAACATAGCCTCACAACTACGACAGTAGTTGAACTACTTCATAGTTCTTGAACTATCCAAAACTTTTCAGACCCAGCATTTCCTGCCTACCGACAGGCAGACATACTGGGTTATTCATAGTTTGACTACTTCATAGTCCTTTTTGCTTAACATCAGTTACATAAATCAGTTCTCCACAAAAACATTATCTTTGTAGTAACTAATGTCTACTACATGAAGAAACTACCAATCAGCATACAGACTTTTGAAAAAATAAGGGAAGATGACCTTATTTATGTGGATAAAACCAAATTTATTTATGAGCTAACTCGTTCTGGAACATATTATTTCTTTGCCCGTCCTCGCCGATTTGGAAAATCTCTTTTATTAACCACTTTAAAATCTTTTTTTTTAGGTAAAAAGGAGTTGTTTAAGGATTTATATATTTACAACAAGGAAGAGGATTGGACTTTTTACCCTGTGATTCATATTGATTATTCTTTAGTGGATTACTCCACTAGTTTGGAAATATTTAATATTTCTATGTTAAATCATCTTAAAACGATTGGAGAAGAATATGATTTAGAAATAAAAGACGAAACAGTCATTTCCGATGCTTTTAATAATTTAGTCCTACAACTAAGTAAAAAATACCAACAAAAAGTAGTAGTCTTAGTCGATGAGTATGATAAACCATTAGTCGACTGCTTAACAAATGAGCAAAAATTTGAAGAAAATCGAAATGTGCTACGCAATTTATACGGCACCATGAAAGGGTTAGATAATCATCTACGTTTTGTCATGCTAACAGGCGTAAGTCGCTTTTCTAAAGTAAGTGTATTTTCAGGCATGAATAATTTAGATGACATTTCTATGAACAAAGCCTATAGTACTTTGGTCGGTTTTACGCAATCCGAATTAGAGCATTATTTTAAAGACCATTTAGCAGAATTAGCAGTTACCTTCTCTAAATCCGTTCCAGAAATTTTACTTCCCGTCAAAGAATGGTACAATGGTTTCTCTTTTGATGGAATTAATAAACTGTATAATCCTTTTTCTATTTTAAAATTGTTTACAGAATATCAATTTAGAAATTATTGGTTTTCTACAGGTACGCCCACTTTCTTAATTGATTTAATCAAAAAACAAAAGCAACTACCCGAAGAATTTGAGCATAAAAAAGTCAATGATTTAGAAGGAAGCACCCACCAAATCGAACATTTCCCTTTAGCCCCTTTGCTTTATCAAACGGGTTATTTAACCATAGAAAAAAGTGAGTTAGATGATTATCGCCCTATCTACTATTTAAATTATCCTAATGAAGAAGTTCTGCATTCTTTTTTAACCTACATTACCGCCGCTTTTGTCGATAAAGACCAATTTGACATTCAACCAGAAGGTTTGGCATTAAGAGATGCACTCAAAGCCGAGGATATATCCCAATTTGTCAAAAAATTTCAAAGTTTCCTATCAGATATACCAAGTCGTCTTCATATAGGAAGAGAAGCCTATTATCACTCTTTAACTTATTTGATGTTGAGGCTTGTAGGTGCTAAATCTTTATTGGAAAAAGAAACGGATAAGGGTAGGATTGATGCAGTTCTGGAATTACCCGACAAAATTTATATTATTGAATTCAAATTTGCTAAAAATACTAAAGTTAAACAAGTTTCAACTCTATCAAGACGTGCCTTAAAACAAATTAAGGATAAAAAATATTATGAGCCCTATCTGGGTGGTAAAAAAAGAATATTACTATTAGGTTTAGGTTTTCTTAGTAGTGAATTACATGGCAGATTAGAAGAAATTCAATAATAAAATTTTTATCTTAAGCAACTCAAGTATCTCTACTATTACACGAACTTGAATCTATTTTACTATTTAGACAATTCTAAGACTAAGGTTCTTCCCTATATGGTTTATTTATAAAATTTATCTTTTCGTATTTATCTAAAATATATTATTTTTGGGCATATTTTTAATAACCTGACTAGTAAAAAATAAGCCATGCAAAAAAAATCAGTCACGCTGTTTACCTATATTTTGGTAGCAGCCTTATCCATTCCTTTTTTGGCAATTAGCCAAAACAATCCCAATTCTAATCATGGAAATAAATTTGAGCAGCTAGGTCAAAAACTCAGAGACCCCAATAGTTTTAGAGGGGCCGACGGTGCGCCAGGGCCAGATTATTGGCACCAAAGAGCAGATTATAACATTGAATGTGAGTTAGATGAAAAGAATCTACGCTTAAATGGGAAGGAGTTAATTACTTATTACAACGAATCCCCCAATACACTACGATATTTATGGTTGCAATTAGATGAGAATGAGCATGACCCGCATAATCCAGATAACTTTGATGATGGCAGCAGTATTCGGCCACAGATGAGCGAAAATGCAATGCGCAATTTAGATATAACGGACGAATTGGAAGGCTATGGGCATAAAATCCATGAAGTGACCGATGAAAATGGGGAGCCATTAAAATATACGGTCAATTATACCATGATGCGGGTAGAACTACCTAAACCATTAGCCGCAGGAGAAAAGTTTTCTTTTAATGTCAAGTGGCATTATAATATTACCGACCGTATCGACGGTGTAGCAGATGGTAGAGGAGGTTATGAATATTTTGAAAAAGATGGCAATTATTTATATACCATCGTGCAATGGTTTCCTAGGATGTGTGTCTATTCCGATTTTGAAGGTTGGCAAAACAAACAGTTTACAGGCAGAGGGGAATTTGCACTAAATTTTGGGAATTATGTGGTTAAAATGACGGTTCCATCTGACCATGTTGTTGGCTCAACAGGAGAATGTTTAAACTATGGAGATGTTTTGACCGATGACCAGAAGAAACGTTGGGAACAAGCCAAAACAGCCAAAACACCTGTAGAGATTATTACCTTAGCAGAAGCTAAAAAGAACGAAAAGAAGAAAAAAGCAAAGGATACCAAAACATGGATTTTTAAAGCGGATAATGTACGGGATTTTGCTTGGACTAGTAGTCGAAAATTTGTTTGGGATGCCATGCCGCATTTTAATGAAGATGGCAAACGGGTGATGTGCATGAGTTATTATGCCAAAGAAGCTTATCCAATTTATAATAAGTATTCGACCAAAGCAGTTGCCCATACCTTAAAGACTTATTCTAATTATACCTTCCCTTACCCCTACCCTACTGCTATTTCTGTGGAAGCAGCGAATGGGATGGAGTATCCAATGATTTGCTTTAATCCCGGGCGAGCAGAAGAAGATGGAACGTATTCAGAACGATCTAAGAATGCTGCTTTGGTGGTGATTGTGCATGAAGTAGGGCATAATTATTTTCCAATGATTGTCAATAGTGACGAGCGGCAATGGACTTGGATGGATGAGGGGATTAATAGTTTTCTAGAATTTGTCACTTTGCAGGAATTTGATACCAATTTTAAGCATTGGGGTGGCACGCCTGACCAGATTACAAGTTATATGCGGTCTCCCAAAAATCGCTTAGAACCAATTATGACCAATAGTGAAAATATCATCAATTTTGGGGCAAATGCTTATGACAAACCTTCAGTAGGTTTAAATATGCTGCGAGAAACCATTATGGGACGAGAATTATTTGACTATGCCTTTAAAGAATATGCTCGTCGTTGGATGTTTAAGCACCCAACACCTGCGGACTTTTTTAGAACGATGGAAGATGCAAGTGGCGTGGATTTAGATTGGTTCTGGCAAGGTTGGTTTTATGGCACCGATGCTGTGGATATTTCTTTAGATAGTATCAAATGGTATAAGGTAGATTTAGAAAATGATCCTACAAAACGGGAAAGCAATTATCCCTACAAACAAAAGAAACCTCGGAAGCATATTGCCCAAAGAAATAATGAAAAAGCAGGCATCAAAACAGCAGTTAGCCAAGACCCTACTTTAAGGGATTTGTACACGACTTATGAACCTTGGAATTCGGAAGATTCTATTATTAATTACACGACTTATTTATACGACGAAACTTTCTCTAAAAAAGAGAAGGAACAGAAATTTGGCAAAAATAATTATTACGAACTGCATTTTAGTAATAAAGGTGGCTTAGTGATGCCCGTAATTATTGAATGGGAATACAAAGATGGCACCAAAGAAATAGAAAAAATACCTGTTGAAATTTGGCGAAAAAATGAAACTAAATTCACCAAAGTATTTGTGAAAGATAAAGCCGTAAAAGGCATTGTCATTGATCCTTATCACGAAACGGCAGATATTGATGAAAGTAATAATAATTGGCCGGTGAAAGAACTACCAAGCCGCTTTCAGGTCTTTAAAAAGCATACGTCTAAGGAGTTGTTGAATCCGATGCAGAAGGCTAAGAAGAAGAAGCTTCCGTAAACTGGTTGCTGGTTAAGTAATTA
>CAZXYA010000324.1:0-10493 GCA_964644655.1 uncultured Saprospiraceae bacterium
TCCATAGGGATTCCAAAATATACAATCTCAAATCGGGCTAGAGTATCGCATATTTAAAAACGCTACAAATTATCGTAATCATCCAAGTGTAAATCCTCAATTAAGCGAATTAATTTATTGTGATAATTTTTGTCCGTAGCATAACCTGCTTTTTTCAAACCAGTAGCCCAGCCTTTATAATCTGACCTCGGTAGCTTTGTCAAATGTTTGTACCTTTTGTAGGTCAGCAATTTGCTGTGCGCTCGAAAACTTTCCCAAGAAGAGGCATATTTTCTAAAGAAGTCTTTGTGACTGTCATCAGAAAAATTCGCACAATGCCCTTTTTTACAGGACTTGGAAAAACATTTAATACCAAAATGATTGTTGTTTTTGAGCGCCAAAGGACTTTGACCAGCGTTGGTTTCGATTAATCCTTGCGCCAAAGTAATACTCGCTGGAATATTAAATTTTTGCATTTCTTCTTGTGCAACTTTTGCAAACCGCTTCACATAAGCTATTTGCTTTTTTGCTTTTGCCGTATTTGGAATAGGCTTTCTTGTCGGTTTTGCTGGCACAGTAGCAAAAGAAGAAATAGGGGCAGGAGTACTACTCCTAAAATTATCCGACAAACTTAAAGAAGTTGCCTTAGCCACAGGACGAGTAGACGTAGCGGCAGTCGCAATTGGCTGTGAGCCAGTCCCCAGATTGATGTTAAGGTTTAAATCCTTTTTTAAGGCAAAAAATGTACAAACACCTAAAAATGCCAATTTGAACCAATTTTGGTTCAGCCAATCTTTAACATCTATTTTTAATTGGCGTAGTGGTTTGTAGATTTTTGCTTCTAATAATTGGTGAATGTCCAACTCGTCAGGTAGTTGTTTGTAATCCATAGTTACTAAATTTGAGATTGTGATAAAAGTCAAAGTGAAAAATGAAAATTAAAATGGAAATTAAAATTAAAATTAAAACAGCTTTGATGATTTGACTGATATAATTTTTAACAACTCCATTTATTTTGACTTTTCACAAATCAAAAAATAAAAGGAAATACTATCCTCTATTTTTTGAAATTTTGATGCTGTTCAGCATTAATTACAACTCAAATTTAAAACAAAAAGTTTTATAAATCAAAATATTTTAAAACATTTTTATTTTTTACATAAGATTCTAACTTCTAACTTATTGATAATCAATAATTAACGAATGGTTATTTTGTTTTAAAATATTTATTAACAACACTTTCTGTTTGTTTTAAATTAGGACTAAAACCTGTATTTTGTGGTCCACGGTAGGACATATAGCTTGGCCATTTCCACCAAAGAATGCCATTGCACCACTTTTTGTTTTGAATACCTTCTAGGACTACTTCATAACATAATTTCTGGTGGGCATCATTAAAAGGACGACCATCCTCCTTTGCATGAGGGTTTTTCCAAGGCCCTTCTACACTTCTAAAACCTATTTCTGTAAAGACCAATTTTTTATTGTATTTATTACAAACTGCCTCGGCTTTACTCATAACTTTATCAAAAGCATTGGTCAATTCTTGTTTAGAAGGATTATCACTTTTGCTCAAAGGATAATAACAATTCAAGCCAATGAAATCTAATTCATCCCAAAATTTCAAGTTTTCAAATTCATCTCCCCAGTTAGCCGCATAGGTCAACTGTCCACTATAAATGCCTTTCAACCTTTTGATAATTGCTCGCCAATCATGCTCTCTTGCTAAAGTCGCTTTTGCAAATTCAACCCCTATGCAATAACTATCTATTTCATTAATTTCTGCTAATAACGCATAATGCCGTACCCAACGATAATAATTATAAAAGAAGGTATCCCAATCTGCTTCGCTTTTCATGTCAACATCTCCTGGCCAACCACGACTTATCCAAATTTGAGGCTTAAGCATGGTAGACATGCCCATTTTTTTCGCTTCGTAATGAGAAAATAAAACCGCTTGGTCATTCTCCCCACCTGTACTTTGAGAAATCGGAATATAAGTTGGTTTTTTAGGATCTCGCATAAAAGAATAAGGAACAATAGCAATGGCATTAGAGCCTAGTTCCTCCAATCTTTGCAATGATTCTTTGGCTAAATTTGAGCCATATCCATTGTATACTCGATAGCCTTCATGCGCAAAATTGAAACCTTTTAAATAAGGTAATTTCGTTTTAGTGGTAGCAATTTTATTTTCAGCGTATGTTTTTGTCTGGCGCTTTAAATAACTACCCCACTCTTTTTCTAATTTTATCAAATCTGCTTGTTGCCATGTTTTATATTTTTTTAAAAACGTTGCCTTTCCAAAATGGTCAATTAAAAAATCCGTAAAAGTACCTGCCATTGTGCCCATGACTAAATAAGATTCGACTTTATAAATATCATTATTTAAAAGCTCTTCTAAGGGCGGTAAATTATCAGAAGTAAATAATTTATGCGTCCAATAATTATAGCCTTTTTTCTGCCACATTTTTGTAAACCGATTGCTCAAGCCTTCTTCTAAAGCCAATAATTTAGGCTTGCCTAAAGTCTTTCGAAACACCAATTTATTTTCAGCATGTTGGTTACTTCCTTGAAAATTATCATTCATCACGACTTCTATTCTATGCTCTTCAAACCGAGCAGAGGCTTCTTCCATGCTGGATTTTTGTAAACCTTTTATTTCTACAGATGGATAAAAATGGTAATCAATTTTTGGCAATTGAGGTGTTTTCCCTAAAAAATCAACTATCTCCGCATAAACTGCTTCACATTTTTCAGCAATACTAGTAATCTCTTCGGTTGACAAAGGAGAACTATGTGCAATAAATTGGAAATGGGCAGTTTGCAAAATCGTATCATTTTGCCCCGTAAAATCAAAATGTGTCTGTTTGTCTAGTTCCCAGGTGGTATCATTTAAGTATCCCGACACTTTCATTTCTCCCGCTTCATGGACTTTATAGCCCCAGCTAGAAAAAAACATTCGAGACAAATCTTCTGGATAATAATCTGCTAAAAATTGTTGAATGGCTTGGTCATCATTTCCAGTCAATAGATAAAGTGGAAGGGATTGATTAAATGGATTGGGGTAGGGAAATAATTTAAAAATAGCATCCTTACTACTATATTCTTTTTCATCGAAAACAAAAGCTTTTGTGCTTAACTCAACGGGTAGCGCAGCTTGCAATTCTTTTAAATAAGCATTGTCACCTACATTTCCAATAATAAATAAAATTTCCTTGGTTAAATGTTCCTTGGTTAGTTCCGATACTTTAATACCCTTGGCATTCATTCTAAATCGTTCATTTCCATTCATCGCCGCTATTCTTGTTTGGTAGAACTTTTCCGATTGCTTATCGGCTGGATAAACAAAAGTGAGGGTATTATTATTTCTGAAAGCTCTTCTTAATTCCCGTCTAGTAGGCAAACGGTCTTCTATTTTTTCTTTGACTATGGCAGTTTTCGTTTGTCCACCAGAATTACAAGTAGCAGTCATTAAAAACAAGGTAGATAATAAAAAAGAAAGGCAATTTTGTAGGATTAATTGATACATCGGGTAATATTTTTTGCAAAAGATAAGTCGTCTTCATTTAAAAACATAGCACTTCCAAAAAAGATGCTTTTGAAAGGAATAAATTTGTCTGGTAGTTGGCGTGTTTAATAGTAATTAAGCGCCTGAGTCGAAATATTTGACCCTTTATAAAAAGGTAATGAGCAAATAAGTTTATGAGTTTTATGAGGATATAAGTAGTGTGACAAAAATAAATTAACAGCTTGCATTTGGACGAGCGCAGCTTGGTTTTACCACAAAGAGACATAGTACACAAAGTCCACATAGTCTTTTGACGAATATAGCTTATATCCGTCAGGACAAAATTGTTAACTTAAATTTGTCTAATTACTTAAAAGTGGTCTAATCTCACTACCCTATAAACTTCATCAACTCATTACCCATTTTCTAAAATCTCGCTTACTTATGGAATGTTGAAAAAATAAATTTACAAGTTTGAAATTATAAATTACTGACTGTCAGTACGTTTTTTAATTTTAATTTGCATTTTAATTTTAATTGATTCCTAAAGTTAATCTACCACCCAAATTCCTCATCTATCGATTCAATTAGGAAAAATCCATCATCTCCTTGTTTCTGATAAAGTGGCATTAATAACAAGCCGTCTTTTACTATTTTAATGCCTCCTTTTTTATCATCTGCCACTACTTCTCCTTGTTTGACCGTTTGAAAATTTTTGTATCCTGCTCGCATGACAAACTTATCGGTTTCGCCAATAGCATGGGTCATAATCAATTGAGATACTTTTGGCAAGCCTGCTGAAAATTCCTTTAATAATTTATCGTGTTGATTTTCTACATCTTCTGCTAATACACAACCAATGGTACGCATACAATTGGTAATCGCTGCAATTGCTCGATTGATGGATAATTGTTCCTCATGTTGCCCTGATTCAAAACAAACGGCAACAGTAGGAATGCCTATATTTTCACGATTAAAATAATGCAAACTTGTCCCTTGGATACCTTTTAATAAACCCCGAATAACTGGCGCATGCAATTCTATCCCAATTTTCAAACTTTCGGGGTCGTCTGTCACAACGGTAAAAATGCCTCCATGAGCTGTAGTGGTATGCAAATCTAAAAGCACTATTTTTTTAGGCTGATATTCCGCTATTTCTTGATTAATCAATTCCATGATTTCTCTGATCTCTAAATCCTCTGCCCTTAAAGTAGTTACGGCTGCTTGCATCACTCGATTGACATTCTCCACCGTCCATTGTCGATTCAAATCTTTTTCTAAATACCTTTTCCCTGCTTTTATGGCTCTTAAATTTCCACGCAAACCGAATAATCGCCCTCTGAAACAAAAACTAGGATTGGTAATGGGCTCAACTTCTAGCATCTTAAACATTAACTCTAATGCCTTTGTGCCAGCAGGTTCGTTGCCATGAATACTTCCTAAACAAATTAAGAGTGCGCCTTTTTCTTTTCCGTCGTATCTGCCAATTATTCTTTCCAAATTTATTGATGGTTTTAGTTGTAGTGGTTTTTATAGCTACTAAAAATGAATCGTTATCTGTTAGCGTAGGTACAAAAATAATTTAATAATTGCAAAAGTGGCTAGTATTTCAGGTGGATGTTTTATCCAACTACGAATGCGATAAATGCCATATTGCTGGACGATTTTCCAGTCGTTGGGATGTTTTAGATAAACGATTAAGGTGTCATTTTGGTGAGACGTTTTCATAATAGATTTTGGATTATTTGAAGCCTATTTTTTTTCTTGTAGATTGCTGTTCTTTACTAGTTTTATCTTTAATCAATTCATCTACATAGTCAAAAAGGGTATGAATATCTTCACCGTGATCTACTAGTTGCTGTTCTATCCGTTCTACCTTTACTAAAATATTTGTTTGAGTCATTAGCATCTTGCGTAACCTAACAAAGATTTCAATTATTTGAATACTCATTTGTATAGCTTTTCTACTTTTTAAAACACTAGAAAGCATTAAGATTCCATGTTCCGTAAATGCGTAAGGTAAACTACCACCAAGCACCTGTTTTGAAGGTATCGCATTTTGCGACACCATGAAATTAACCTCTTCTTCTGTTAATTGAAACATAAAATTTTCAGGAAATCTATCTGGATTTCTTCTCATTTGTTCTCTTAATCTTCTTGCTTTTACATCATATAATACCGCCAAATCCCTGTCCAACATTATTTTTCTATCTCTGATTAAATAGATTTTATTGATTAATGATTCTTCTGGTATAATCAGCTTATTTTGTTTTTTCATAGTTTTTTAGTTTTAAATATTTTAAAAATTGGAGGATGCATTTTGCGACTTCCAATTAATATTGCCCCATCTTGAAGTCGCAATTTGCGATACCGAGATCACATCACCCACCCCAACTATCCCGATCCAAACTCCGATACTGAATAGCCTCTGCCAAATGCCCAATCTGAATATCCTTTTTCCCATCCAAATCTGCTGCGGTCCGAGCCACTTTTAAAATACGATCGTAAGCCCGTGCAGATAACTGCAATTTTTTCATTGCTGTTTTCAATAAGACAATACCTGCTTGCTCCAATTTGCAGACTTCTCGTGCCATTCGACTGGGCATTTGCGCATTGCTATGGACATATTTTAAGTTTTTAAAGCGTTCTATTTGAATTTTTCGGGCGGTAATAACTCGTTTAGCTATATCTTGACTGGTTTCTGATTCTCGTTCGTAATTGGCGAGCATTTCTAGTGGAACTGGTGTCACTTCTACATGTAAATCTATTCGGTCTAAAAGTGGACCCGAAATTTTATTTAGGTAGCGTTTAACGACGCCTGCACCACAAACACAATCTTTGGATGGGTGATTGAAATAGCCACAAGGGCAGGGATTCATAGCAGCAATCAACATAAAACTAGCAGGATAATCTACCGATATTTTTGCTCTGGAAATGGTAACTTTTCGTTGTTCCATAGGTTGCCGCAATACTTCTAGAACAGAGCGTTGAAATTCTGGCAATTCATCTAAAAATAAGACACCATTATGGGCTAAGGAAATTTCACCTGGTCGAGGATTGGAGCCGCCGCCTACCAAAGCTGCGTTACTGACCGTATGGTGTGGCGCACGAAATGGTCGAATAGGAACTAAGGCAGAATCGGAAGGCAAAATACCTGCAACAGAATGTATTTTTGTGGTTTCTAAAGCTTCATGCAAACTAAATGGCGGCAAAATAGTGGGCAATCTTCTAGCCAGCATAGTTTTTCCAGCACCAGGCGGTCCAATTAAAATGACATTATGCCCACCAGCCGCCGCTAGTTCTAATGCCCGTTTGATGTTCTCCTGTCCTTTGACATCTGAAAAATCAACATTATATTCATTTTTGGTATTGGCAAATTCATCTCTGGTATCTAAAACAGTTGGCTTTAAATCCAATTCTCCATCAAAGAAGGCAACCGCTTCTTTGATATTATCAATACCGTACACTTCTAAATTGCTGACAATGGCAGCTTCTCTGGCATTTTGTTTCGGCACAATCAAGCCTTTGAATTTCTCCCCCCTTGCTTGAATAGCAATAGGCAAAGCGCCTTTGATTGGTCTAAGTCCACCGTCTAAGGATAATTCACCAATCATCATATATGCTCCTAAATTTTCTGACTTCATCTGATGGGTTGCGCCTAAGATACCCATAGCGATAGGTAAGTCATAAGCACTTCCCTCCTTCCGAATATCGGCGGGTGCCATATTGACTACTAATTTTAAACGAGGTACTTTTTTTCCGATATTACTCAAGGCAGCCTCAAAACGCTGGAAGCCTTCTTTGACCGCACTATCTGGTAAGCCTACTAAATGATAAAAGGGTTGTCCTTGGGCGACTTCGCCGCCTGCATTGACTTCAACGGTAATGGTTTGTGCATCCACTCCGTGGACGGCTGCTGCGTAAGTTTTGACTAGCATGTTTGTAGTTTTCTTTAGCCTATAATTAAATTTAGGTGCTTAAAGATAGAAAATGCTTTTTCTTTTTGAAAAAAAACGGAATTTTTTTGTTAAAAACAGGAAAATATACTTGATTTATGGTATATCTTATGGCGTCATGTCTTGTGCTCCCTAAATTTAATTTGTAAGGTATTACCTTAGCAATTCGTTTAACAATTTCTTAATTTCCTCTTTAATTTGAGATACTTTTCAGAATTAGCCTATAACGGTACAAATTATTGTGGTTGGCAAATACAGCCCAATGGGGTTACGGTGCAAGAAAAGGTAGCTGCTGCTTTTTCTACTATCCTAAGAACTAAAATAGCGGTACATGGTTGTGGTAGAACCGATACAGGGGTACATGCTAGTCAGTTTTTTATACATTTTGATTACGATGAGAAATTTCCAAAAGGCTTTGTTAATCGACTCAATAAGTTTTTACCAAAAGACATCGTCATTTACCGAATTTTTGAAGTGGCATCGGATGTCAGTACTCGTTTTGATGCCTACCATCGGAGTTATGAATACCATATTTCTTTTCATAAAACCCCTTTTCATCTAGAAACGGTTTATTTTTATCCTTATGGTAAAAATTTGGATTTAGTAAAAATGCAGGAAGCGGCTGCTTTATTATTAAACTATAATGCCTTCTTCCCTTTTTGCAAAGCTCATTCCGATGCCAAAACAATGCTTTGTGATTTGCGCCGAGCAGAATGGGTGATTGATGAAAAGGCAGGTCGATTGGTTTTTCATATTTCTGCTAATCGTTTTTTGCGAGGTATGGTGCGTTTGATTGTAGGCATGTGTTTAAATGTTGGGTCTGGGAAATTAGCATTATCGGATGTCAAAGAAGCTATGGACCAACAAGTGCGATTAAAAAAGGATTTGAGTGTAGTGGCTACGGGGTTGTTTTTGACGGAGGTGAAATATCCTTTTTTGGAGCAATAATTCTAGCTACTGTACTTGTTTAAGTAAAAATGGTAAATTTGTTATATCTAAAGAAGGTCGTATATATGATGTTTAGGAAAATATTTTTTTGACACGGAAGGACACGGTTTAAATTTATGATTTTTTATGTTTTCTTATTGAAATAGGTTCATCTGCATGTAAAATAGACCAAAACAAACATAATTTTTTCATAATAAAAAACCATGTCCCTCCGTGTCAAAAGAAAGTAGGGCTTCATACATAGCCCTTATATAAATCAGTAATCATGAATAAAAAAGATAGCTTTTGGGCTGCTATTAAACCCATTAAAAAAACTGTTTCTATTGATGAAATGATTAAAGAACAAAACTATAAACCTATCAAAAAAGAGGATTTTTACAAAAAAGTTGCAACCATAAATATTGAAGAACCATTAGAGGAATTACTTGGAAAATTAACTAAATAATAGTGTTTACATGGGCGCAATTGGAGTTTGTCTCCAAATTTTCACAATCACATGCCGTCCCGATGGGACTTTGAGGTTTAAAATTTAAAGGAGTAGCCATTTTTACCAATCCCGATTGCGCCCTGTTTACATTAAATAAAATCGCAATACAAAATTTAGAGACCGAAGACTAATGGAACAGCGATTCAAAATTCATCATTCAAAATTCAGAATTAAATCTAATGAAAGCAGTATTAATCAAAAAAGCTGGCGCACCCGAAAATTTATACATCGGCGATTGGGAAACCCCTCAACCAAAACCACATGAGGTCTTAGTAAAAGTAAAAGCGACTGCCTTAAATAGAGCAGATACGATGCAGCGAAAAGGCATGTATCCGCCGCCGCCTGGAGCAAGTCCAATTTTAGGCTTAGAAATGGCAGGTATTATCACCAAAGTAGGGTCAGAAGTTACCAATTGGAAAGTAGGGGATAAAGTTTGTGGCTTAATTGCTGGTGGGGGATATGCAGAATATGCCGTTATTCCAGCCAGTCAAGTGTTGCCGATTCCTCCTAATTTATCTTTCGAGCAAGCGGCAGGTGTTCCAGAAGTTTTTCTGACTGCTTTTCAAGCCATTAATTGGATAGGCAATTTACAGAAAGGGGAAAGTATTTTAATTCATGCAGGGGCAAGTGGCGTAGGAACTGCCGCTATCCAAATTGCTAAAGCTATTGGGGCAAAAGTATTTGTAACGGCTTCTAAAGGCAAACATGCAACTTGTTTAGCATTAGGCGCTGAAAAAGCCATTGATTATAAAACTCAAAATTTTCAAGAAGAAATTTTAGCCTATACGGATGGAAAAGGGGTCGATATGTTGATAGATTTTATTGCCGCCCCTTATTTTCAGCAGAATATTAATTCGATGAATTTTGATGGGCGAATGGTCATTCTGGCGCTGATGGGCGGTTTAATTGCACCCGAAGTAAATATGTTGCCTATTTTATTTAAAAGAATTCGTATTCAAGGGTCTACTTTGCGTGCTAGAACTTTGGATTATAAGGCTCGATTGACTAAGGATTTGTCTGATTTTGCTTGGCAACGTTTTGAAACAGGGGAATTTAAGCCTATTATTGATTCGGTTTATGATTGGACCGAGGTGGTTGCTGCGCATGAATATATGGAGGCGAATAAGAATATTGGGAAGATAATATTGCGAATTTCTTAGTGTTTTTTGACGCTTTTATCCCAGTTTACCCCGATTTTTCGGGGTATTTTAATCGGGAGATTTCGCTGATTATTATGATTCATTATGTTTTCAATTATACACAAAATCATGTCAGAAGAAAAGAAACGAGATATAGAAAAAATTCAGTTAACGGATGAAATGGAAGCTGAAATTAATCGGAAAGAAAACACCATCAAAATTGTAAAAGAAAAAGAAAAGTAACAAACGGAAAAATAAAGCAGCGAAGAAGGCTAGAAAAAGTAATCGAAGGCGGTAAAAAATCAAAAAAGGGTTGGAAGAATTGATTCTTCCAACCCTTTTTTAATCTAATCTCCCTAAATATTACCCTCCAAAATCATCAAAAGCAATGTTCTCCTCAGGTACTCCTAAATTATCCAACGTACGGATAACAGAAGCATTCATCATTGGAGGTCCACAGAAATAGTATTCAATTT
>CAZXYA010000325.1:0-10489 GCA_964644655.1 uncultured Saprospiraceae bacterium
ATTAATCATTTAGCTTTTATGGCAGCTAGAGCTGCTTAATTTGGCTAAAGTCGAGTTAATTACATTGTAACTTAAATAAGTTTACTTTGCCTCGCTCGCTGCGCGAGCTCGGCAAGGGGGGGGGCTAAGGGAGCGAATATAACGGAAAACTAAAATATTCGCTCCCTTAAAATCCCTTTTGCTCGGCTGCGAAGCAGCCGGATAGAGTATCAATAAACTTTTGTTAACTTCATTCAAACATAAATAAAGATGCAAAAACAAATCACTTTACTTTTTATACTACTTTTATTGCCTGTAGTTGCTTTTGCCCATGAAGAAGGCGGTTCTGGTTTTATGGCAGGCTTAACGCACCCCGTTTTGGGGCTAGATCATTTGTTAGCAATGCTAAGTGTGGGGATTTTAAGCGCTCAAATGGGCGGTAGAGCAATTTGGACCGTACCACTTACTTTTGTTGTCATTATGTGGGTAGGTGGGATGATGGGGATTGGCTCACCCGGTTTCGACTGGATAGAAAAAGGTATTGCCTTATCAGTAATTGTGTTAGGATTAGCTATTGCTTTTGATAAAAAACAACCCTTAGGATTAGCTATGGCAGGAGTTGGGGCTTTCGCCTTTTTACATGGACATGCACATGGGGTAGAAATGCCTAATTTGGCTTCACCAGGAATGTATGCAGTTGGTTTTATTATAGGTACAACTCTTATTCATTTAGCAGGTGTCGGGATTGGCGTAGTTAGTGAAAAAATGAAGGATGGAGCGATGTTATTGCGTTTTGCGGGTGCTTTTATTGCTGGAATGGGCTTACAGATTTTGATAGGATAATTTTTATTCCTTAGTGTTTATTCTAAAACTTTTCGTATTAGATATGCCAAATCTCCGAAGATTTGGCATATCTAAACCTTTTGGAATAAAGTCTCTTGTTCATCTTCCTATTTACATTTAAATTTGTTGCATTACAAATTGAGGTATTTATTACGCTATCCTATGAAAAAACACCGAAACAATTTTAGTAGAGTAGATAATTTTTCGACCTTCTTACTTATAAAACTAACCTCTAGATAAATGCAATTGGGATTTGTAACTGCTATATTACCAGAATTAAATTTAACGCAAGTCATCAATCATGCAGCTGAAATAGGCTATGACTGTATAGAAGTAATGTGTTGGCCAAAAGGGAAAGCTACTCGTCGTTATGCGGGGGTTACTCATATAGATGTCTCCACACTTACCAAAAAGGAAGCTAAAAGAATCAATCAATTATGTAGTGCTAAGCAAGTACAAATTAGTGGATTAGGGTATTACCCTAATCCACTGACGCCCAACAAGAAGGAGCGAAAGATTTATGTGGCGCATATTAAAAAATTGATTGATGCTGCGGTATTATTGGGGTTAAAAAATGTCAATACCTTTATTGGTCGAGATCCTGCTAAAACCATTGCAGCTAATTGGCCCGACTTCTTGAAAATTTGGCAACCACTAATTGCCTATGCAGAAAAGAAAAAAGTAAAAATAGGGATTGAAAACTGCCCGATGAAATTTACTGAAAATGAATGGCCTGGTGGGCAAAATTTAGCCGTTAGTCCGAGGGTTTGGCAACAGCTATTTGAAGCCATTCCAAGTGCTTATTTTGGTTTGAATTATGACCCTTCTCACATGGTTTTACAGCATATGGATTATCTCGCCCCGATAAGAAATTTCTCGGATAAAATGTTCCATATCCACGCTAAAGACCTACGGATTGACCAGCACCTTCTAGATGAAGTAGGGGTCTGGGCACATCCAAATTTATGGCATACGCCTAAGCTGCCAGGCTTAGGAGATGTTAATTGGGCAAAATTTGCCGCCACTTTAAATGATATAAACTATGAAGGGGCAGTCTGTGTAGAAGTAGAAGATAGAGCTTTTGAAGGGGAATTGTCTAAGCGGCTTTTATCGTTACGGCAGAGTCATGATTATTTGCGGCAGTTTGTTAATGGTTAGTCATGGAAGTAATTTATGCCTAATCTGGTGCTATGTTTCCAATATTTCGATTACTAATTCGGAGCGATTTCACGGGGTAACTTCCCGTTACCCCCGTGAATTAAATCATTGAAATTCAGTAATTTAAATTACGGGGTGACGGGAAGTCACCCCGTAATAAAACTAGTGAAAACTTTGGAAACATAACACTTGTGCTTCTAATGAAATTATTCACAAGTAATTTCTATAGTTGCTAGTTGTTCTATGGCAACCAGTAACTAGCAACTAAAAAGACTATCGTTTGAAGCTATCAATAGAAAACAAAAATTACTAATGAATTTACAACCATTTTTACCAAAACTACCTGCTTATCTAATCAAAACCACGACTTTTCCCTATCAATTGGATGGAGTCAATATTGATTTTAAAGTGACTTATACCGTATTTGGAGAAATGATGAAAGTGGAAAATGATTTTATTCAATTACCGATAGATGCTCAAAAAATGATGCTCGGAGCAGAATTTGAGGAAAAGATAGCCGCCATAAATGGATACGGGGCATTGTTTAAATATAAGATTCCCTTGGTTGTTTTTGGGTATTATAGAAAAGGTATTTGGAAAACAATTTTTGAAGAAACCAATGCTATTAATAATTCAGAACTCGACTGGTTTGCAGCTGCTGCACCGCTATATTACGTAGATAATTGGGTCATGGAATTATGGCGTAAATTTTATAATGAACCAAAGTCAAAAGATTTTGATTTACTAGTGGATTTATTTTTTAAACCCGATAGAAGAAGTGATGCTTTTACTCGTTTAAATCAAAGTAAAAATAGCATTAGTTTAAAAACAGAATTTTTAATACCCTTATTTCTTACCTTATCTACATGGAGTGAGCAAGCTAATTCAATAAAAGCATTTGGCACTTATCCATCCAGAGAGAACTTTAAATTATTAGTAGCTATACTAAAAAAGGAAACTAAAAAAGATTTTCATGGTGATGTTTTAAGGGCGTTAAGTAAGCATAATTCCCCTAAACTGAAAAATGTTTTAATGGATTATTACTATAGTATGCCTAAAATAGCTGATGATGAATTAAGCGCTATTTTTGAAGGATTTAGCCATTTTGCTACCAAAGATGTAGCACAACTTTTATGGAAGAATCTGGAAAATCCAGAAAAAATGAATGCTTCTATTACTGCCATAACCACTTTAAAAAAAATAGGTGTTGCAGAAAAAAAAATAGCTAAAAAACTAGCAGTATCATTGAAAGCAAAAAAACATTTACCGCTTACCTTAAGTCAGTTTAATCAACTAGGGGAAGCTGAATACCTTCCTTCCTTAGAAGCTTTATTAGCGTTGGTGAAAAAAGAAAAACAGAGGCATAACAATAGAATTAATACTAGTTATCTTATCCCTTTAATTGAAAGAGTTCTAAAAAATGAGCCTAATAAGATCGCACGCTCGCTCCTAAATTTTGAAAACAAAGATATTCAAAGAATAGCGGTCGTTCAATTGACAAATAAACGAGGTTCAGCGGCTGATATTTCTGCTTTATCTAATTTACTCAAGGAAGGTAAATTCGTTTACCAATTAGCGCCCTATTTTGAAAAACTAATTAAAAAGCAAGGTAAATATATTGAAGTAGCACTATTACTGCCCATATATGAACAAGCTAAACATGTTAGTGCAAAAGAGAAACTGTTACAGTTGATGAGGCGAATTATCAAAAAAAAGTCAAATTCTTCCATTTATCCATTCCTTTTAGCGGAAATAGAAAAAACGGAGGAACGGCAGATTAAAATAGAATGTATCATCACACTTCGACTTTTTCCAAATGTAGATGTAATCATTGCATTAGAAAATATAATAAAAGAATCATCAGATAAAAAAGTTAAAAGAGCAGCTGTTCAAAGTCTTGGGTTTATAAAGGCACCAAAGCAATTTTGGAAAAACCAAATAGACCAACGAATAGGCATGAAAAAAGACCATCCAATCAATAAACGATACATAGAAACGATAACGATTGCTCAGAAAATAGAGTTGCCTACAAGGTTGTTTTTGCAAGTAAAAGCAGGAATTCAGCGGATAGGCAATCAGTTTTCCTAAAGAGAAAAATAAATGAATCACCCAATACCCAAACAGCTAATAACCAAAGCAAACGTCACTCAAGAAATTGAAGGGCATTTCTTTGATTATACTTTAACTTTTACTGTGTTTGGCGAAGTTTTGGAGGTGCAAAATCATTTTTTAGAACTACCCAAAGCAGCTAAACAATTATTGGTTGCAAATAAAATAAATGAACTTGAACGACTTAGTATAGCCTATGGTAATTTATTTACCTACAGTATTCCATTTGCCAGTTTGGGATATTTAGAGGCGACTATGTGGGATGAGGTTTATGAAGCTATTACGATATTAAAAACTACCAATGAAAGCTACAACCAATTAAACCAAGAAGAAAATATTCGGGATGAATGGTTATTGGACATATTCTATTTAGATAAAACAGAAGAAAGATTACTCTGGCTATTAGCACAGTTATTTAAAGAAAATAAAAAAAACCGAATCAAATTTTTAAAAAGTATTGCTCAATACACATCCGAAGAAATTCAAGAAGTCTGTCCTATCTTAATAGCTCGGATTCCAACGCTTAAGGATGAAGTAGAATTAAAACATACTTATGCGGCATTCCTGAATTTTGAGGATGATAAAACCTTTCAATTTTTAAGCAATCGTCTAGAGGATGAAGCTTATCAAGTTTATCATGTTTCTATTCTCTATGCTTTAAGCATGAGTAAAAAAGAAGCCTTAAAAGGGATATTATTTAAATACTATAAAGCCCATCCTGATATAGAATCAGAAGCTTTGTTGAATCTAACTGTAGGGTTGAGTAGCTATAAAACACAAGAGGTAGTTGTGTTTATGAAGTTGCTATTATCGGGAATTAAATATACTAATGTAGGCCGTCAAATAATACATCATTTAAAAAGATGTGATATCAAAGAGGAAGAGATAGCAAATATGCTAACGACTAATTTTTTAGATGAATCAGATGTGCTTAAACAATTTGCAGCTACTCATCTTTTTAAAGAAATAGAAAATCTTAAATATTTACCATCTGCCAACCAGTTAATGGATAAGCTAGAGTGGGGTTTTAAAGTTGGTAAGCTTAATATTAATGCGATAACTCCTTTATTTAAACGGAGAGCTGATGAGATTGATTTTAATAAATTGGAAGGCTTATTAAAAGATGATAATAAACGATTAAGAGACGCTGTTTTGGCTTTGTTCGGGTATTTTGGTAAAAGTAAGCAGATAAAAATTATTACAGATCAACTGAATTTTCCAGAAAGGTTTATAAAGAATGAAGTCATAAATAATCTTCAGCAAATATTACAGCGTCACTATGGCCCATTTGTTCTACCAATTTTGATTGATAATTTAGAGGATGCTTCCGTTTCTTTGCAAGAAATGATATTGAATTGTATGAAGATTATACAAAAAAGAATGCTTCCTACTGAATTTATCAATCCTGTGATTTTGCTAATCCAAAGTGAGCATTATTATGTAAGGAAAAGTGCCCTTGAAGTACTTGTTAAATATAGAGGGGAAAAAGTAAAAGAAGCCATTGAAACTTGTTTAACTGATGAATCAGCAGAAATTCAAGAAATAGCGAAAATCAACTTGGATTTAATTAATAAGGAAGAAAGTAGAGCAAAAAGGCGCTTTAATAATGCTAAAAACCGAGGAAAACATCCAGTAATCTTATCAGAAATTGAAGATATGGAGGAAACAGATAATAGCTTTTCTTGTGGTTTTTTAATCTTCCTACTTTTTGCCATGATTTTGAGCTATTTTTGGCGATATTTTTAAAAAGAAAGAAGCGGTTAATAATGCGTCAAATACCTCCTCAAAATCTAATTATTACTACCACGGTTTCTCGTGAAATAGCAGGGCATACTTTTGATTTTAGGCTTAGTTATACTGCTTTTGGGGAGGTATTAGCTATCCAAGAAGACTTTTCTAAATTACCAGATTATGCGGCAAAAATGATGTTTGGAGAAAAAAAAGAGCAGGTTGAAAAAAGCATTAATGTTTGGACAAAAGCCTTAATTGCTTATTTACCTTTTTATAAAAAGGGTATTTTTCAGGAGATTAAAATAAATGGAATTGATTTAATGACAACAGAGAGATATGAAGAAGCAACTCCATTTACAAGCACCAAATATAAAGCCCTCATTTTAGATGTTTGGACTTTTAAGATTTGGGAATTAGCTGCCATTTTACCCAACTATTTAAATGTATTTTGTCAAATGATGATTTCTACCGCCGAAGAAAGAAGATTTGCCAGCTATTACTTATATACCCTTAAAGAAAATACTTTGGCAGAGAAAACGCTATTTGGCGAATTCCTATTTTGGGGGATTATAAGATTGGCTGAAATAGAGGCGTCTTTCGGAGAAACGATGGCTTTTTTATTACCAAAATTTATGTTGCGAGATGTCGTTGATGCCTTATTAGAAAAGCATGAAATATCGAATAAGCTTCAAAGATTGATTTTGAAAAATTATCAATTTTCAGAATTAAAATTTCACAATAAACGGAAAGCTATCTATAGAGATTACGGGTTGATTTTTGAAAGTACTTTTGATATTAATAACCAAGACTTTAGTTTTGAACTTAAGGTGTAATTACAAAATCATTTAAACCATGACCCACTACCCAACAGGAGCAAAAGCCCTCTTAATAGCCATCCAAACCCCATCCATAAAAGGACAAATAGGCATTCCCGTATTATTATGGGGACGACCCGGTGTAGGAAAATCAAGTTTTTTGGAAGGACTACATCAGGAAAATTTTCCCGTTTTAACTTTAATTGCCTCCATTCATGATCCAACTGATTTTTCAGGTTTACCTATCCAAGAAAATGGAAAAGTTAAATATGCTATACCAGAATGGGTCGAGCAATTTGGAGAAGATGGCAATGGACTGTTATTTTTAGATGAATTAACGACGGCGCCTCCTGCGGTACAAGCGGCTTTATTGCGAGTTGTTTTAGAGCGTAAAGTAGGCTTTCATGATTTACCAGCATTAGTGCGAATTGTAGCTGCTGCCAATCCACCCGATTTAATGACAGGCGGCTGGGAACTATCGCCACCTTTACGAAATCGCTTTGTACATTTGCAATGGGACTTACCTACGGCTGTTTATTTAACTGCTTTGGAAAAGGGCTTTGTTACTGCAGAATTACCAACAATAGACCCTGTCGAGCATCGAGCGAAATTACCAGAATGGAAATTATTGGTTAGTGCGTTTTTAAAAATAGCTCCCAATTTATTACATACCGCTCCAGATAGTGACCCCTATGCCTTTGCCAGCCCTCGTTCGTGGGATTTTGCGGCGGCATTAATGACTTCTTGTGAATTATTGGGGCTATCCCCATTACAAAAAAAAGGGAATAATACGACTATTAACATGGAGTTATTGAAGGGCTGTTTAGGAGAAGGGGCAGCGATTCCGTTTATAGAATTTTTGAAAAACCTGAAATTACCTGACCCTATTAAAGTTTTGGACGGAGCGCTAAAAGTGAAAATAAGAAACTTAAATGATAGTGAAATTTATGTCTTTTTTGGTGCTTTAAATAGAATCATAGAACAACGTTTTTCAGAGGCAGATTTTTACAAATCCGCCCTTGTTTATTTTGATTTAACAGAAGCTGTTTTTAAAAATGGTAGAAGAGATTTAATTTATGTCTCTCTAAAAAAAATCAGTAAAGCTGGTTTATTATTAAAAGCGATGGGGAGTGCGCAAAGAGCGGGAGATAAGGCTAGTAAGCAAGTGATGAAACATATACAGCAACTTTTTTCAGATGAAGGATTGAAGGAATTTATTGATGTATTTGAAAAATAAGGAATGTGAAACAAGAAAACACCAAAATATATAGTCTTTTAAGATTCTCCAGAGCCTATTGTGCGGAAAAATTACCTTGGTTTGCACCTGCCTTATTTCAATGTCGGATGCACTTAACGGAAAAGGTAGCTGTAGCAGCAATAGACAAGCATTTGAATGTCTATTGGAATCCTAAGGCAATAGAAAAAATAGGGGAAAAGGAAACTAAAGAAGAAGTGCTGGCAGCATTGGGATTTGTTTGGATACATGAAATTTCCCACGTTTTAAGAGAACATCATGAAAGAGCTAAAGCGTTAAATGCCCACCCTTTTTTATGGAATGTAGCAGGCGATTTAGAAATAAATGATAGTGATTGGGAAGGACTGACCGCACCAACCGCTTTTCCTGCTATTTACCCTACCACCTATAATTTACCAAATGGTCAATTGGCTGAATTTTATTATCAAAAGATGCTAAAGAAATATCCAATAAAAAAAGTGAATATTTCCTTAGCGAATGGGGGAGTAGGACTTCCGAAAATAATGGATGAAGGGAGTGGCGTTCATGGCCAAGTACGTATTTGGGAAATCGGTAGCTCATCAGCAGAAAAACAAGAAAAAACGGAATCAGAAAATGGGGATTCATCGAGTGAGAAGCAGGAAAAAAATGAATTGGAAGTAGAAATTATTAGAAGGGCGGTAGCCCAAGAAATGAAAAAAGCGAATGCTTTGAATAGGGGCACAATACCGGGTAATTGGGATAGATGGGTCGCAGAAAAATTAACGCCTAAGGTTGATTGGCGAAAAGTTTTGCGACATAGAATGAGTGTAGCTATTAATAATGGGGTAGGGAGCCGTATAGATTATTCTTATCGACGACCGAATCGTAGACAATCGGTTAATAGTCCTTTTGTATTGCCAAGTTTAGGAGGAGATAGGTCTGCTAGAATAACCGTAATTGTGGATACGTCAGGGTCGATGACTCCGCAACAATTGGCGCAATGTGTGGGGGAAGTATTAGCGGTTTTAACTGTTTTTCAAATCCCGGTCACCGTTATTCCCTGCGATGCACGAGCTTATGAGCCGATTAAAATAGCGACTCCCAAGGATTATTTTAAATTACAAAAATTAAAAGGGGGTGGAGGGACGAATATGATAGTCGGGATAGAAGCGGCATTGGCGCAAAAAATAAAACCTGATTCGGTTTTAGTATTGACAGATGGCTATACGCCTTATCCACCAAAATTGTATAAAACACCCGTTGTTTTTGGTGTTTTGACTTATGCCAATCAACAACCTGCTTTGCCACCCAACCCGCCTTGGAAGGGCGATAAAGCGGTGGTTATTCCTTTAACCAATGATTAAGCGAATAAAGCGGACAAAATGATTGAATAAAAAGCTTTTCTTGCTTGCAATCTTTCAACAATGCCTATCTTACGCATTTTTTTAACAGATAACTAAATTTAGTAATGAAAAAATAACAACTCTGACATTTAGACACTCCAAGGTTTTGAAGACGCTTGGAGGTCAGTAAACAAATGATGGATTTATTCTTTGATCATTGCTTAACCAACCAAAAAAGTATGAAAAATTTATTTTACCTATTTGTTTTAGTGGGAATGCTTGTAGCTTGTAATACACCAACTACAACAGAAACACCTAGCGCACCAAAAGTTGATTTATCGAAATACCCAGCCGATTTACAAAAAGTTTTTGCTAAGCATGGTTCTGTAGCCACTTGGAAAAAGATGAAAGCGCTTTCTTATGAAATTGTCAAAGAAGAGGGGAATGAAAAGCAGGAGATAGATTTACAAGATCGAAGAGAAAGAATTGAAGCAGCTAATTTTAAGACGGGTTATGACGGCACCAATTTTTGGTTAGAAGCAGATACTTCGTACAAAGGAAATGCGGTGTTCTACCATAATTTGATTTTTTATTTCTACGCAATGCCTTTTGTTTTGGCAGATGATGGTATTATTTATGGGGAGACCGAACCCTTAGAATTTGAAGGAAAATCCTATCCTGGTATTCGAATTTCTTATAACGATGGAGTAGGGGTTAGTTCTAAAGATGAATATTTTATACATTATGACCCAACGACTTATGAAATGGCTTGGTTAGGATATACGGTGACTTATTTTTCTGGAGAAAAAAGCCCACGAATTAGCTGGATTAGATATAATGATTGGAAAGAAATGAAAGGTTTGGTATTGCCTAATTCCCTAACTTGGTTTAAAGTAGAAGAAGGGAAATTAATTGAACCTCGAAATACTCGACAATTTGCGAATATTACTATTTCAGAGACTGCACATGCAGATGCTGTTTTTGCTAAGACAGAAGGAGCAGAGATGATTGAACAATAGAATAGGGTAGGCGGATAATAATTATGCTGTTCTTGCAATGTTCTTTAAAAGTCTTAGGATAAAGGTAATAGTTGCTGGTTGCTAGTTGTTTACGATGACTAGAGCATCAGATAAAAAGTGGATTTCCATTTTAAACAAACTATGAGCAAAATGGCAGGTTACCAAATTAGGAACCAATACCACACCCATTATCTTACTTTAACGATTGTTGGTTGGGCAGATGTAAGTAGCTGGACAAAATTATCTTTATATTTCTTTTGACAGGATTTCAGGATT
>CAZXYA010000326.1:0-10462 GCA_964644655.1 uncultured Saprospiraceae bacterium
TTTTGGTTCTTGAATTTATTTTTTAATTTTTGACACAGTTTATTAAACAATCCCACTTGAGCTTATATAAACTTAGTCCCTTTAGGGACGACATATTGGTAAAAGTTATCAAAACCAACCAATATTCCATTTCAGAGTCCCTTCGGGACGGCATTTAGTACATTTTATTCTGTGGGTAATCATAAGAACTTCAAGTTCTGGAAGCTCTATACTCTGTTTATTTCTTAACCACCACCTGCTTACTCATCAATACACCATCCAAATTAAAATGGACGAAGTAAGAACCAGCAGGTTGCGTATCAGAATTCCATTGAAATTGATGTACCCCTTTGTCCAATGTATCATTTACTAAATGAAGGACTACTTGACCATTAATAGTTAGAATATCCACTTTTACATTTCCTTTTTGTGCCAGATTCAGTTGAATATTGGTCAGTTGCCTAGTCGGATTTGGGAAGACCGATAAGCCAGCAGCAGGGGATTGAATTTCTTTTAGTTCTTTTTTCCTCGCTTCTTTTTCTTTCTGTTTAACTTTTAATTCCTTTTGCTTGACTTTCAATTCTTTTTGCGTAGTTTTTAATTTTTTTTGCTTGGCTTTCAATTTCTTTTCTTTAGCCTTTTTTTCCTTAAGCTTAGTTTTTTTCTCTTTTTCTATAGCTTTTAGCGCTTCTTTATTCGCTTTAGTGATAATTTCAACAACGCCATTTGCTCCTTCTTCGCCATATTTTTCAAGAGCTCTTTCATCTTTTAAAACAGTAATAGCTGCAATTTCATCTGGGGAAAGATCCTTTGGACTCTTTGTTGATCTAGGTAACTTTTTACCATCTATTACAAAAAGTGGATATACTTTATTTTCGTTTGCTCCTGTTGCATTTATCCAGATATTATCTTCTTTTTCTGATTTGGGCGTGCCAACTGCTCCATTTAATTTAACCTTCTTTTTGGCATTTGCTGGTTTTTCAGCAGGTTCATTGCCTTTGGTGTAAATCTCGACTACACCATTTTTTCCTTGCGCGCCATATTTATTAAGCGCCGCTTCTCCTTTTAGGACATTCATAACGCCTATTTTATCGGTATCTAAATCTTTTACCCCTTTTTGTGATACTTTACCATCGATAACAACTAAAGGCTTTTTATCAGCATTATCATTTTTTAGGCCAAATGAATTGCCTGTTGTTTTTTCTTTTATCTTAACTTTCCTTCCATTCCCTTTAAAATCGCCAGCAGGTTCATTGCCCTTAGTATAGATTTCAACAACTCCATTTTTGCCAGCCTCGCCATATTTTTTAATAGCCGCTTCTCCTTTTACAACATTCATCACCCCTATTTTATCCGTATCTAAATCTTTTACCCTTTTTTCAGAGACTTTGCCATCTATTACGACTAAAGGTTTTTTATCGGAATTGTCATTTTTCAAGGTAAATGAATTGCCCCTTGCTTTCTCTTTTAGATTTTCAGCAGCAGCTTTCTCCTTGGGTTCATTGCCTTTGGTGTAAATTTCAATAACGTCACCTTTGCCCGTTTTTCCATACTTTTCAAGTGCTACGTCTCCTCTTACATTTATTGTGGCTATATTATCTGGATCTATATCTTCAACAGTTTTTTGAGAGACTTTGCCATCTATCACCACTAAAGACTTTTTATTAGAAACTAGTGCTTCGTTGCTTTTGGTGTATATTTTGATGACACGATCCCTTTCTTCCTCTCCATCTTTTTGGACGGTTATTGTACGGGAAAGTATAATATCTTCAGGCAGAGTATTTGGAAACGTAATAGGCTCATATGTGATAACTCTAGGTGATGTTTCTCCATTTAAGACGACTAGTTGTTGTGTTTTAATGGACTTATCATTTTCTAATAGTTTATCAGTATTACCTTGAATTTCCTTATTTTTAGAATGTTTAAGACTATTATTAATAGCTGGTACTAGAGAATTAGGATTTGCTTTAGTATTAATATAAACCACTCCATCTTTTGCTTTTGGCCCAAATAAAGCGACTGCATTTTCTTCCTTAAATTCATTAATAGCATATACTTCATCAGAAGGTACATCTATAAATAAATTATCATTTTCATCTATTTTCCATTTTTTATACGGTTCATTATCTAAATAAATAAATGGTTTTTTCCCTTTAAAATGGGGTAAGATTAATGAGTTGTTTTCTGCTTTTTGCAAAAATGTTTCATTTTCATAGGCATTAAACCCAAATATTTCAGGATAACTATCCGTTAATTGCTTTAGTTCTTGAGTTTTTAAATGCAATTCTTTTTTGAGGGCTTCTGTTTTTGATTGCAACTCTTCTAAATTGGCTTCATTTTGAATACCTCCTTTATTTTTTTCTACTTTTAAGGCTTTGACATTTTCATGCAATGCTATTTCTAAAGAAATTAATTCTGATTGTAAGGCAACTGCTTTAGCTTCTTTTTTGAGGTTGGCATCGCTATCTGTAGATAGTTTTTTAGGGATTGTATCTTGGACAAGGATAGGTGATGTATTAATGCTAATGTTTGGCGTTGAGGAGGTTGGGTAAAACGCCATCATTACACCACTCAACAGCAATAATAAAAGGGCAGCTGCGCTATTTCGTAGCGTAGCATTGGGGTCTTTTTGGATAAATAATCTATATATTCTTTTGGAGAAATCTCCAGTATTTCCAGTTGCGGACATGGCTAATTTTGTTTTATGTGAAAAATGTTGACCCTGAATTTGAGTCAAAGTTTGTGCATAAAGCATAGGTTGGTGCCGAAGGTTCATGACCCTATCGTCACAACAATGCTCTCGTTCTAAACGGACTTGCTTAGACATCCACCAAATCAAAGGATGATAAAAAAACAAGACTTCTATACACGATTGTAGCAGATTGACTAGGTAATCTTGTCGTTTGATATGCGCTAATTCGTGCAATAATAAGACTTCAATTTGTTCGTCCGATAAGTGGGTGAAAAGGCTTATCGGTAATAGAATAATGGGTCGAAAAAATTGATAGGTAATCGGTGATTCCACTAAATGGGATAATCGCACCTTAATAGGGCGATGTATCCCAGATAGTTGTTGTAAAGTTAACAGTCGGGTGACCCAAGCGTTTGGTAATACTTGTATTCCATGCTTGGAAAAATGATTTAACCGGAATAAGCCTATTAGGATTCTAGAAGCAAAAAATAAAATACCAACGAACCAAAAAATGGCTAAAAATGGCATTAATGGGGCTATTATTTTAGCAGATTGTGATTTAACATTTTCAAGATAAGAATTCGGTGGGAAATATATGGTTTCCGATATAATTGTTGGAGTAACTTCCTTGATTAAGTTATTACTAACAGATTGTGTCTTTGTAATAGAAATCTTATCTAATGTTTCTAAAAAAGTATATCCACTCCAAAAAGTAGCGACGAATAAAGCGCTAATCCCCAAAGCGTAACGAATAGTTGCATCATATTTGGAAGTCCACTTAAGCACTAGTTTTAAAACTAGTGCAATTAAGGTTATCTGCCAAAGAGAATGTAAAATAGTCCAACCTAATAATTCGGCTATTGATTGGAGCGCAAGTAAAATCGGATTATCCATTATTCTTGTTTTTTTGTTGATCTAACCATTCTTGAACGGCTTTTAATTCTTCGTCAGAAGTAGCTGCTTGTCCCAAGGCATGTAAAGCTAAATTCATAGCCGAGCCTTTATAAGCAGTTTTGACCAAGCGCTTAAACAAATTTTCCTGAACTTCCGATTCTTTAGGAATAGCACTATAATAATGAGTTTTTCCTTCTTTAGAGCGACTGACCAGTCCTTTCTTCTTATTAGCCATTCTTTGCAGTTGTACTAAAATGGTGGTATATCCTAAATTCTCTTTTTGCTGGCTGAGTTGTTCAAAAATAAAGCGGACGGTACAAGGCTCGTTTGCCCATAATACTTGCAAAATTTCTAACTCAGCTTCTGTAGGTTGATAGTTTTTATCTTCTTTCATATTCGGTGGTACTATTAGTTTATGATCATAAAGCTGTTGCAAATATATACGACATTTGTTGTAGATGCAAGTGTTCTACGACATTTGTTGTAGGTTTTAACATTTTATAGCTGAAATTTTAATTTGTAAGTCAGGTATTAAGGGCTTTCTTATAAAATTAAATCTATGTCTTAAATCTTGATTTGATTGGGCATCGAGCCCAATCAAATCAAAAAAGGGTTTTTAAAGGGTGAACTAAAATAGATTTTCAAAGAAAATCTATTTTAGTTCACCCTTTAAATCCTCTTTTTACAAATATTGCCGTTCGATACGGCAATATTTGTTAGGGACGCCTAGCTTGACAAATTTTATAAGAAAACCCTTGTCAGGTATTATATTGGCAATGTGTTAATAGAGCGTCAGATTTAAAACCATCCTAAAAAATGCTTGTTATTTGTTAAAGAAATCCTAGCCGTAAAATAAGCTTAAATGGTGGGCAATAATTTGAAAGTATCGCCCATCATTTAAGCTTATTTTATTAAATATGCCTACCAAACATTAGGTAGCTAAATTTTAGGGTAGTTTCAAAAGTGTCAGATAAGAAACGGATATAATCCGTTGGGAAAATAAATCCGTTGGGAAATTTTTCTACCCAACTGATTTGATTTTCTACTCCCTAACTCAAATTAAAAGAAAACTTACCGCTTTAAAATAGCTGCTATTTTTTCTAATTCCCCTTTACTAAAGTCCAAATTACCAACCGTCTTGATATTATCCAACATTTGTTTTGGGCTACTTACCCCAACTAAAACGGTGGTAACACGTTGGTCCTTTAATAACCAAGCAATCGCCATTTGTGCCATACTTTGTCCTCTTTCTAGAGCTATTTCATTTAATGCAGTCACCTTTTCTAGTAATTCAGGCGTGATTTGTCCTTTTGTTAAATACCGCCCATCTTTGACCGCTCTAGATTTTTTAGGAAAACCCTTTAAATATTTATTGGTTAAAATACCTTGTTCCAAAGGAGAAAAGGCAATCGCACCGGTGCCTTGTTTTTCTAGTTCATCCAACAAACCATCTGTTTCCACCCAGCGATCTAACATGCTATATCTGGGCTGGTGGATAAATAATTTTGTACCCATCTCCTTTAATATAGCTGCTGCTTTGGCGGTTAATTCCGCAGGGTATTGAGAGACGCCTACATATAAAGCTTTGCCTTGTTGCACGATCTGGTGTAATGCGCCCATCGTTTCTTCCAAAGGGGTATCCGGATCTGGCCGATGATGATAAAAAATATCCACATAATCGAGATCCATTCTTTTTAAACTTTGGTCTAAACTAGCAATTAGATATTTTCGAGAACCAAAATTTCCATAAGGACCAGGCCACATATCCCAGCCTGCTTTGCTAGAAATAATTAATTCATCTCGATAAGGACGAAAATCTTTATTGAAAATACGACCGAAATTTTCTTCTGCTGCGCCATAAGGTGGACCATAATTATTGGCTAAATCAAAATGGGTGACCCCATTATCAAAAGCAGTCCTTAAGATTTGACGCATATTGGTAAAGTCATCGGCATGCCCAAAATTATGCCATAGACCAACCGAGATAAGCGGTAATAAAATACCACTTTTGCCACAACGGCGATATTGCATGGTGTCGTAGCGATTGGCTTTTGCTTCGTAATTGCCGATAGATTGGTTATTGAAACTCATATTTTTTAGTTATTTATAGGTTGATATAGGGTTATAATTGTTTTTTCAATTTATGAATTTTTAAATTACTGATCGAATAGATAGATCTAGTATCCCATTTGCCGTTTTTATCAATAAAAATATAACTAGGATAGCCGCTTAAATTAAAGAAGTTCATAACGGATTTAGCCAATTTTCTTTCTAAAAAAATATGATGACCAGCTACTTTTAAATCAGCTATTGTCTTTGTCCATTTTTTTTGATTGGAATAGTCTTCTACGCCTAAATAGACGATTTCTACAGGTAAATCTTTTAATGCCTTTTTAGTTTCGGTACTATTTTTCATATCATAAATACAGGAACCACACCATGTTGTCCAAACATCTAAGATAATAGATTTGTTTGGAAAAGTATATAAAGAAGCATATTTGGAAGGATATGTTTTAATGTAATCGGCGACTCTTTTATCCCAGAGTTTATAGTTTTCTAGGTATCGTTGCCTTCTTATTTTATTAGGCGATTTTCTATCTAAGGTAATAGACCTATAACCCTTATAATATTCTTCTCTTGTTTTTTCTTGATAGTTAAGGAATCGACTATAATAATTACTAAAGCCTGCATCTCTACCGTCTAATTGCACTCCTTTTATATTACGGAAAGCCCTCCGTTTTAATTTTTTTAAATCTATATTGATGTGTAGATCTTCATTTGCTAGTATTGTACCATTATAATAATTTTCGATGTAGATAAAAATTTCCTGATAAGGATAAGTTTTAGTTAGCTCCAATTCAAATTGTCCATCAGGTTGAATAACTGCCTTTTTTTTAATTTCCCATTCTTCTAAGGAGGTAAGTCTATACTCAATTTTGAGTTCCTTATGTTTTTTTGGAGAATAATTTAATAATTGCCCTTTGACAATCGGTATCTTATCCGTTTCATAAAATCGGGTATCCATGATGTCCGATTCTAAATGGAGGTTTTCTTGAGCTAGTAATGGAAAGGATAATAGAATGGATAAAAATAGAAAAGTACTGTTTTTCATTTTGTGGGTTTGATATTGCTAATAAACGATTGGTGGAAAGTATAAAAAAACAAAGGAAGTTAGAAAAACATTATTGTTAAATAACGTTTTTTTAACTTCCTCCAACTATTTTATTGCATTTATTAAAAAACTATGTGCACTCTATGAACTTTGTTCACTATGTGGTAAAAAATATGGTTCTCTGACAAATCCCGTGAATGAGTCGTTTCAATTCTAATTTTTTTCTTTCAGTCAGAAAAAAACTTGAAATCAAATCGACCACGGGATTTGTCAGAGAACGAAAATATTACCTTATTTCGGTTCAGTAGTAGGCTCACACCTCCGCACTATTTTCTGCAATAGCTTTCTTCAACCAAAGCGCAGACTTCTTAGGCGTGCGCTCCAAGGTTTCAAAATCCACATAGTGCAAGCCAAATCGCTTTTCATAGCCAGAGGCCCATTCAAAATTGTCCATAAAAGACCAAGCAAAATAGCCTTTTAGTTTGATTCCATTATCAATAGCTTGCTGGCAGGCTTGTAAATAGCCTTTATAAAAATCCAATCGTTCTTGGTCATTGACTTTGCCATCGACTATTTTATCTGGATAAGCACAGCCATTTTCGGTGATATAAATATCTGGTTGATCGTAACGTTCATCTATCCAGGCTAATAATTTCTGACAACCCCAAGGAACGACTGCCCAATTCATTAAGGTAGTCGGCCAATCCTTATCCAAGGATAAAGTAACTGCTTGATCTTCGGAGATACCGCCATTTCCATAGACATTTTGCTCTTTAATCGTGCCATCATCATGTGCTGCATACATGGTGGTATAATGATTTAGGCCAAAAAAATCAGAAGTGCCGAGGATCATTTGTTTTTCGGCAGCAGAAAAAGTAGGTAATCTTTCACCTAACCTTTCTTTCATCACCTCAGGATAATCTCCTTTATAAATAGGATCGGCAAACCAAGAGACAAAAAATTGTAAGGCTCTTTCCGCTGCATCCTTATCGAGTTGACTATTGGTTAAGGGTTCTCGCCAATCACAATTATTCGTGATACCAATTTGCCCTTGTTGGTGACTATATTTTTTTCGATAAACTTGAACCGCCTTAGCATGCGCTAAAATTAAATGGTGAGCGGCTAAATAAGGTTCGGAGTTAGAGGTTCTACCGGGAGCAAAAACACCTTGACCATAGCCCAAAATGGCGGCCACCCAAGGTTCATTTAAGGTAATCCAATTTTTTACTCTATCTCCAAAGCGATCAAAACACAAATCAGCATAAGCGGCAAAATGGTCTGAAATAGTGGCGCCTAACCAGCCATCGGCTTCTAATTGCAAAGCCAAGGGCAAGTCCCAATGATATAAAGTCACCCAAGGAGTAATGCCTGCTTGGAGTAATTCATCAATCAAATCCGAATAAAATTGAATGCCTTTTTCATTAATGGTATCCTTTCCAGTAGGCATGACTCTAGGCCAAGAGATTGAAAAACGATAGGCTTTGACCTCCATGTTTTTCATTAGTTGAACATCTTCTTTAAATTTATGATAATGGTCACAAGCTACATCGCCAGTATCACCTTGATATATTTTTCCAGGAATACTTGTAAAGGCATCCCAGATAGATGGTCCTTTACCATCTATGGCTGCTGCACCTTCAATTTGATAAGACGAGGTAGCGGTTCCCCACACAAAATCGTTTGGAAATTTTTTCATCTAAAAATACTGTTTTTAGGCTAAATTAAATATTGATGGTCTTATAGGTTGGTTGGACGCTGATATATATCTCCGATAAATCGGAGTAAACTAAATACGCTGTTCAAAAAGTTCATTAGTGTTTTCCCTCGCTGCCTACGGCGGCTCGGGAAGGGGATTTTAAGGGGGCAAATTTTCAATATTTTCGTTGAAAATCTTCAGAATTTGCCCCCTTAAAATCCCTCGGAGTAGCAGCAAAGCTTCGCTCGGGGGACACGTCAAAATGATAAAGAGCTATTTTTTCTTTAGTAGAAAACCCCTTATCGAAGCACTAAATAAAGTTATTACCCTTGAGCCAATCTCCTTTTATTCAATTCAGTCGTAATCTCTTCCATTTTAGCACTTGTCAACGGATAAATCAGCATAGCCCCAGCACCAAGAATAGCTACAATAGAAGGAATCCAACTCATTAAATCAATCATTCCTTGAAAAGCGCCTTGAATCGCTTGGGTATCTTGGCCATCATAATTATAAGCTCCTAATACAAAACCGATAATGGCACCTGCAATACCACCACCAAATTTAGTGGCGAAAGACCCTGCTGAATAAATGAGGCCAGTAGCTCGTCTTCCATTTTTCCACTCTGAGAAATCTGCTGCATCTCCTAACATCACAAAAAATAGCGTAGGGAACATGGCTGCACCAAATTCAGATAAGATACCGATGATGAAAATTGCGGTAATATCTTCTTGACTGCAAAAGAATAATAGTGCATTGACGACCCCTGAAAAGATAAAGGCGTATATAAACAAATTACGCTTGCCAATTTTTTTACTTAGCTGAGCGGTAAAAAATGCTCCTGCTATAGAGGCTAACATCAAGCCAACTAAATAAGAGGCGGATAGCAACTGATCATTTAAATAATGGGTGAAATAGATGATAACAATTCCTTGTTTTATCGAATTATAAATACTGAACAAAAGGCCCGTTATTAATAAAACAACCCATGGTTTATTGGAGATTAAATCTTTAAAATCTTGCGTTAAATTACTTTCCTGATTTTTAGGAGGTTGCACTCTTTCTTTAGTCGTATAAAAAGTGATAAACATCAATAAAGCCAATAAAGCGGACATGATGTACATTGCCATACTATAGCCTTCTTTTTGATCGATGATTGTAATGCCGTCCGCAGCTATTGTTTCTTCTCCTTCAACAATGAAAGCATATTTATTACCAGCAGTCATTTCAAAACTTTTAGCATTGGTCGGTGCATTGTCGCCCTTGGCTAAATTGGCATCTTCCCATTTAAAGGTAGCAATACCATTCTCTGTTTTAATATTGACATGTTCTACATCTTTTGACGCAGTTACTTCCACTCTATATTGATCTTCGGCTTGTTTGGAAATATCGATTACTGGATTAACATTGCCAAAATGAGCAACTAGAAACAATAAAGCTCCTTGAACTAACATTCCACCCGTAAATGCACCCACCATTCTAAAAGATCCAATACTTGTTCGCTCTTTATCATCGCCTGTCATTACCGCCATTAAGGCACCATAGGGAACATTATTTGCTGTATAAATCAGCGTAAAAAAGATATAGGTGACGTAGGCATAAACAATTTTGCCACTATCACTAAGATCAGGACTGGTAAATAATAAGGCGAGAATAGCTGCTAGAGGTACGGCTGTCCATAAAATCCAAGGTCGGAATTTCCCATATTTGGAAGTAGTTCTATCTCCAAGTATGCCCATTAAAACATCACTAATCCCATCACTAAACCTAGCGACTAAGAACAAAACACCTACTGTTACAGGGCTTAAGCCAAAAACATCGGTGTAAAAGATGAATAAAAAAGTAGCGACCCCTCTCCATGCAATATTTGCAGCACCATCGCCTAGGGCATAGCCAATTTTTTCTTTTAAGGAAACTTTGTTATTTACGGACATAAGTAGTTTTTTTAGAAAGACAAATGTAACAATTATTGCCAGAGCTATGAGATATAATCAACAAAAAAATAGAGATAGCTAACTGTATTTTATTATTTTCTCTTTAATCAGCACCAAAGGTGCGACAGATCATAGCATTGGGTGTAAACCCAATGATT
>CAZXYA010000327.1:0-155 GCA_964644655.1 uncultured Saprospiraceae bacterium
TTTTGGTTCTTGAATTTATTTTTTAATTTTTGACACAGTTTATTAAACAATCCCTCTTTTTTGCAACAAATCTTCGATTTAATTTCAAAGAAACTACTGCCTACTGCCTACTGCCTACTGCCTACTGCCTACTGCCTACTGCCTACTGCCTACTG
>CAZXYA010000327.1:255-10451 GCA_964644655.1 uncultured Saprospiraceae bacterium
CCTACTTTCACTCTTCTGCCTTAATTGGAAAAGCAATCATCTTAGTCCCTTCAAATAAAGGCGCATCAGGAACGGTTATGCCATCTCCAAAATCAAAATTCTTGTCCTGATCTACATCCCAATGCAACATTACTAAGTAGTTTTCGCCTGGTTTGGGCATCTCTTTTACGGTAATCGAAACGTTTTTATTATTACCATGTTTGACGTAAGTTGACCCTACATATACCACGCCATGCGGTCTTCCCTCTTTAAAAGGATGTAGTACTAGCCAGCCATTCCCTTCGATATTAACTTCCTTGAACGTAAAAGTTGCTCCATCTTGGGTCATGCCTTCTGCCATAATATTACTTCTTTCCCCGTTTCCTAAAGTAATTTGATCTCTTGATGGAGCTACAGGGTTTTTGGGAGTGTATTTTAAGCCTGCGTTGCAAGCTTGCAACAGAATTATTAGCACTAGAAGACTAATAAATTGAAATAAGTTACTTTGCTTAGTGGTATTCATTTTGAATGTTTTGATGATAGTATAATTTGGAATCACTAGTACTAAAGAAAATTCCGAATTTCTTTTTCTTTACTATAATAAATCAGATAATCACTTATCCATTGCCAATTCCCACGGGCATCCAAAAACCAATACCACCGTTTTTTCGGTTTAGACAAAACTTCAGTAGTTGCATTTGTGCCGATTAATAATAAACCAATTCCGCGATATTGACAAATTTTCTGTAAAGTCTTTCGTTTTTCCTCAGTCAAAGCTTTAAACGCATCTTTAGAAAAAGCCAACCATTGTTCATTGGCGGGATATTGCTTCAGTTGAGTAATTACATCTACCGTTTGATGTCGATAGCTATTCCATGTTAATAAACCAAAAGATAAGCCTGCTAAAATACAGACCAGTAAAGGAATCAATCCGCTCAAATCATGTTGTTCTTGCAAATAAGCAAATGCCAATCCACTTCCCAAACATAAAAATACACCAAATCGCAGACTATTCCATAACCATCTGCGCATATCCTGATAAGGTTTAATGGCAGGTAAGGTTTTGATAGACTTAGCTTCCATAGAAACGACATAAGGCTTTCCAGTTAAACGACCTTGAAAAGCCAATAAACCATCTGCCCGCTTACCTCCAAAAGTTTTTTTAGTACGCACCTCAGCTGCTGCAAATATTTTTCTACTCACAAATCGGTTATTATAATACTTTTCTAGGAAGGTCAAGGCCCTTTTTTGGACCGTCTTTTCTAACAGCATAAAGGAAAGGTTTAGTGATTCAAAGGTATAGTGGTTCAACGCAACAATCGAAATGCATGTTCGTACATTTCATATAATAAATTATAACAATATAAAATTCGTACAAAAACCGTATAAAATGAGCGAAGTATTAGGTGTCGGTTCTAGAGTTAAGCATCCAGCCTTTGGGTTTGGCGTTATCATACGATTAAACATAGCGGCTTATGACGTGTGTTTCCAGACTTATGGCATTAAGATGGTAGGAAAGGAATACGACAAATGGGAAGTTATTGCGGCCGTACCAGCGGAATCAAATGTTACTTATACAGCAGCAGAAAAGTCATTGATGAAAATCTTAAGAAACTGGTCTGATGCTACAGAAATTGTGCCTTTAGGAGATAAATGGAAAGGTGGCACTATGATTTTAAAGCCCATTGATCCTGATTTGAAAGCCAAAGAAATTTCTATTGAAACCTTCTTTCATAAAATTGTAATGGTCAGAGATCGAATACGAGTCATGGAACAACGGATTAATGCTAGTAAAAAAATGAGCGACGAAGAGAAGGTCAATCTACAGCAATATATTACTCGAATCTATGGTAGTCTGACTACTTTTAATATTTTGTTTAAATATAAGGAAGATAGTTTTGTGGGGGAACGAACGAAATAATCATAGTGTATAGCTGTGTAACAAAAAATTATTTATATTCTACCTCGCCGCCTGCGGCGGCTCGGCGAGGGATTTTAATGGGAGAGTAATTCTTGGTTTTCCAATGGAAAACCAAGAATTACTCTCCCATTATACCCCTTTTGTGAGGCTGCGAAGCAGCCGAACAAAACCTTAAAAAACTTTTGTTACACAGTAGTATCAGCTTAAAATAATAAAATTAGCAGTTAGTCCGCCTCATCTGTCCAGCTGCTTTTAGGTGAGCGAGTTTCACAAGCAGTATTTTTTTTTTATGAAAACGCCGCTTATATTCCATGATTTAATTGCCAAAATGGAAATGTTTTCCACCTTTGCTCCGCTCGATAAATTTGTTGGCGTTGCTGTAAATAAGCTTGATAAATTTGTTTTAAATTTTGATGATACCCTGATAAGAGTTGATTACTTGAGAATTTTTTATCAATAAATTGTTTAGCCAATTCCGCAGCATAAATAGCGGTGGTCACCCCATGAGAACATAAAGGATCAAAAGCTAAGGCAGCATCTCCTATAGCTAACCAATTTTCGCCACAAGTTTTTGTAAGCATCGAACTATTAGCCGCTTTTCCAGTCAATATTATCTCCTTGTTTTTTGGAAAAAAGTGTTTTAAGCAAGTTGTTTCCTTTAGACTTCCTTTCCAAAACCCCTCCTCTTTCATTGGATTAGGAATTAATTTATGCTTTACGGTAAATAGACTAAAAGCAACGACTTCGTCCACTAACTTAGAAACTAGTCCCCAACCACTAGAAAAAGCTTCCGTTACTGTTGCTCGATGAAAAGCAGGCAATTCAGTCGCTTCTATATTACCTGTATAGGAAATTAGTTGATCGGCATGTGTTCTTCTAATTCCTAATTGGCGAGCTATCCTGCTATTTCTTCCCGTAGCATCTACTACCATCCTACTTTTAATTGCTTTCACTTGATTCGCACTAGAAATAATATGTATTCCGTCCTCTTTCAATTCAATTCTATCTTTTTTTTGATAAGATACCTGTTCAATATTAGTTGCTGTCTCTAAATCCGCTATCAAAGCTGTTTTATCAATTTTCCAACCATAATTTACAGGGTAATGCTTAAATCTATAATCTCGTATTTGCTTAGTTCCCCATGCTGATTGGTAACCATAGATTTTATAGTGCAAAGAATTTTTTTTGAGTATAGGTTCTATTTTTAAACGCCTAAGCATAGCAATTGAAGTAGGTGGTAAGCTTTCTCCAAATTTAATTTTATCAGTAATCCCTACTCTATCTACTTGTAAGATTTTGTAAGGTGTATCTCGAAAAAGGTAAGCAAGAGTAGCACCTGCTATTCCTGCCCCTAAAATGATAATATCGTATTGTTTATACTGCAAAGAAGTTATTTAACTTTCCTATTAATTAGTACACCGATTCAAAAGTTTATTTATATTTTACGCGTCCTCGAGCGCAGCTTTGCTGCTACTAGGGGATATTAATAAACTTTTATTATAGTGTACTATTATTTAAAGTTTATTGAAAATTGATCATTCCAAAGAATCGTAACAGTTTTTGAACTAAAAAGCAAATGCTCAGCAAGTTCTTAATCCTTGCCCTGTGGACCTTTCAAAGCGGTATAGATAATCTTGGGTAATCCTTTAACAGGTTTAGCTAGTTGTCGGGCAGTTACCAATCCCATTTCTTTCCATTTATAGACCATTTGAATCAATCCATTCGTGTAACCGCCTTCCGCGTGATAACCAACAAAACCTGTATCTGCTGTTTGCAACCAAGGTAGACGAGATCCAAATAAGCTTCTTTTCATGTCATCCGTTACTTCTTTATCATCCATTTTTTCAAAAGACTGATGTGGAATTACATGAACGGGTAAATTAGCAGGCCACCAAACAGGAATTGGAAAATTTTCTGGCGTAAAAACCGCTTGACAGCTAGCCGCATCCGATTGCCAAGGAATCCCCATCCATTTTGTTAAATCGCCTGGTGTAATTTCCCAAAGCCAAGCAGATTTATGATCTGCATCTAAGGAATTTTGTATGGATTTAGGCGTCATCAGGAGACCAAAATTATTATAAAAATGATCATTATTTTTAGCTGCATTAATACGAATTTCTCTTAGCCCTAATAAAGAAATGTCTTTGTAAACAGCTCCTTTAGCTTCATTGACGGCATAGATTTGTTGATGTCTAAATGGCCAAGTTAGTTCTACACCTGGATGAAATCCACCACCATATAAAGTTTCCAATACCGCTCTAGTAGATAAATGTGCTTCCTGTCCTTCAGTTGCTTTTTTGAAAATTTCAACATAATACTTCGCCATTTTTTGGATACTATTATATTTCTTTTTCGGTTCCTCAAAATCTCCCCTTGCCCAATTTTCTAAATGTTGGTACATAAAAGGAGGAATCGCAAACCATTGAGCGGGGCTACCTGGATAATCCACGCCATCGCCAGGATGAAATGGAAATAACGGCAGTTCATGATTAGAAGGGACTAATAAACTAGTAGTGTCCGCACTAGGGATTAGTCGATTTTCTTTATGCGAATAATCAGGATTTCTAAATTTCTCGAATAACTTTCCTCGAATCTCGTTCGCTTTCTTTCCTGAATTTTCCATTAAATACTTAAAATTATTCCCCATCGCATCAATTATACTCGCAAAAGAATTTTGGAAATAGTCTCCTTGACTAACCCATTGTAATTGATAAAGTCTAAAAAAGATAGGGAATACATCACTAAATTGCGTTTTTAATTCAGATTGGTTATCACTTAACATTTCCGCACCCATGGTCATTTCAAACATTGTCGATAATGGATTAATTTGTGGGGCATAATTAGGCGGACCAACAAAAATCCAAGCCGCTTCGGTAGCATCCTTAATTTCTTTTACGGATCCATCTTTAAAGGTAATTTTTGCGTGTACGCTCCCATCGCAGGAATCATCATACCAATTAGAATTATCTGCAAAATTACTATTCAAGGAGGCAGGATTCAAAGAAGCAGAAATACCATCTCCTCCATAAAAGATTAAACTACCATCTGTATCAACTTCAATGGTGCCTAATTTTACATCAATCCCCGACTCTAATTTATGGTGTTTTAATAAACCATCACCATTAGTTTTTGCTTGACTATGGGGGAATTCACCTGTCAATTTCATTTGCCGAGTACTCTCCGTCGAGACTGTTCCTGCAATTGGCCCAATAATTAACTCTCTCCGCATATCTCCCAAAATATTGGGGTTTCTAAATTTTGCATTTTGTCCGGGTGCAATTCTTTTTTCATCAAAATTTCTAGACAGATTTCCATTTCCTTGATTATTATTAATCTGAACTGATAAATCCATACTATTATTAAAGTCATACCAAGCGGCTTTCTTATTAGCTACATTAACACTCCATTCAATTTTCTCGACATCGTTCTTATCTAATTTTTGAATTGGATTACCTGTTTCATCACATTCGTAAATGTAAAAACGTTGCGCTTGTTTCTTAATTTGACCATCTTCTGTCAAATAATCAATCTCTGTTTCATAGGTATTTGCCCAAGGAACTTCAGGCGTAAAAATAACTTGATCTTTTTGTGCAGGGGCATTACCAAATCTTGCACAGCCCAATGGTGGGTAGATTTTAAAGGTTTTTTCCATGATTTTTAGAGGTTTTAGTTTAGAAATAATGCCCAATATATATAATATAAATTAATCATGGATGAAAAATTAAAATTAACCTAATTATTTAGACGGTCAGATAAAAAATAAGCTACCCAAATTTTACACGATTAGTTCTTGGAAATCTCTAAGAAATCCTAGTGATTCAATTAATTTTTTGATCTTTTCCTAAAAGAAAAAAGGATGTTCTTCTTACCGAAAAACATCCCTTTTGTCTTTTTATTTTAAAGCTAAAGAATAGCTTATTTTCCCATTGCTTTCTTCATTGTACTTCCAATCTCCGCAGGTGTTTGTACTACATGAATACCGCAATCTGCCATAATCTTCATTTTTGCTTCCGCAGTATCTTCTGCGCCACCGATAATCGCTCCAGCATGTCCCATTGTACGACCAGCAGGTGCGGTCTTCCCAGCGATAAATCCAACTACAGGCTTTGTACCATATCTCTTGATATATCTAGCAGCTTCTGCTTCCATGCCACCACCAATTTCACCAATCATAATAATGCCATCAGTATCAGGATCATTCATTAATAATTGAACGGCTTCTTTAGTGGTTGTCCCAATGATTGGGTCACCACCGATACCGATACAAGTTGATTGTCCCATTCCCGCTTTTGTTACTTGGTCAACTGCTTCATAAGTTAAAGTACCAGAACGAGAAACAATACCAATTCTACCTGGATTATGAATAAAACCTGGCATGATGCCACATTTTGCTTGTCCGGGAGAAATCACACCTGGGCAGTTAGGGCCAACCAAACGACAAGATTTATCTCTAAGATAAGCTTTCACTTTCACCATATCCTGTACAGGAATTCCTTCTGTGATGCAAATGATCACTTTGATCCCCGCATCTGCTGCTTCCATAATCGCATCTCCTGCAAATCTAGGAGGCACAAAAATAACAGAGGTATTTGCCTTCGCCTTACTAACCGCTTCTTGAACAGTATTGAAGACAGGTTTTCCTAAATGTTCTTGTCCACCTTTCCCTGGTGTTACTCCACCTACTACATTCGTACCATATTCAATCATTTGTCCAGCATGGAAAGATCCTTCTTTTCCAGTAAAACCTTGAACAATAACTTTAGAATTGTTATCTAATAAAACGGCCATAATATTTACAAGATGACAGGATTTACAATTTTAAACAGAATGAAAAATCAAACTGCATAAATTAAATTTGCTTATCCCAGTTATTTAATTTTTTTAATTGAGCGCAAATATATGATATTTTAGACTTTTAAAAAGCTTAAAAAAACAATACATCAGGGTTTTCTCCTAAAAATTCTTAACCAATGATTTCCAACAAATTTTGCCGTATCTCCGATGAATTGGAGTAAACTAAACGGCAAAATTTGTAAAAAGGGGATTCTATTGCTATTAGAAAAACCTTATCAATAAATTAAGGTTCTTTATTCTTCATCTCTAACTATTACAAAGACATCTTCATTTTTCTTCTTCATGTAATATTTTTCTCTAGCAAATTTTTCTTTATTCAAAGCAATATCATCTGCCGCTTCTTTTACTTCTTTAATCTTCTCTTTATAAAAAACCTGATCGGACTTCAATTTATCCAATGATTTTTGCAATTGATACTGTGTCCAAATATTATGCTTATCAATAAAAATTAACCACGCAAAAAAGAAAACGAGTACTAAAAAATAACGATTTCTAATTGGTGCAGGAATTTGTTTAATAAGCGGTTTGAATGGATTGCTTCTGATTTTTTTCGCCATAGCATGGAATTTATATGAAGTCCCAATTTAGCAAAAAAAATTGGACAGTTGCTAGTTGTGAGTTATCAGATTTACTAAATCTGCTATATTTAATAAATCCTTGATTCACCGACAACCTATCCCAACAAAGCTTTACCAGGATAAATACCAGAATCTCCTAACTCTTCTTCAATTCTCAATAATTGATTATACTTTGCAATTCTATCCGATCGAGAAGCGGAACCTGTTTTAATTTGTCCAGTATTTAAAGCAACTGCTAAATCTGCAATGGTGGTGTCTTCAGTTTCGCCAGAACGGTGACTCATCACACTTGTAAAACCATTTCTAGTTGCCATATTCACCGCATCAATGGTTTCTGTTAAAGAACCAATTTGGTTCACTTTAATTAAGATAGAATTAGCACTTTCTTCTTCAATTCCTCTTTGTAACCGCTTTGTATTTGTTACAAATAAGTCATCTCCAACTAATTGTATCTTCTTTCCTAATTTTTTGTTCAAAGCTTTCCATCCTGTCCAATCATCTTCATCTAAACCATCTTCGATAGAGAAAATAGGATATTTCTTTACCCAATCCGCCCAGTAAGAAACCATATCTGAAGAAGATAATTTATCTCCAGTAGACTGGTGGAAGTGGTATACTTTCTCTTTTGAAATATAAAATTCAGAAGCTGCTGCATCCATTGCGATCATCACATCTTCGCCCGGTCTATATCCTGCATTTTCGATAGATTTTAAGACTATTTCTACCGCTTCTTTATTAGATTTAATATTTGGTGCAAAACCACCTTCGTCTCCTACATTCGTAGAATATCCTTTTTTCTTCAATACTGATTTTAAGCTATGAAATATCTCTACGCCCATTCTCAATCCTTCTGAAAAGAAGTCTGCGCCTACTGGCACGACCATAAATTCTTGAAAATCAATGCTATTATCTGCATGAGATCCCCCATTTAAAATATTCATCATTGGCACAGGTAAAACATGTGCATTCACTCCACCAATATATCGGTATAAGGGTTGACCTGCTGCTGCTGCTGCTGCTTTAGCAACAGCTAAAGAAACGCCCAAAATTGCGTTCGCACCTAGTTTAGATTTATTAGGTGTACCATCCAATTCAAGCATAAGATTATCAATATATATTTGCTCAAATATGTCCACACCAATTAACCCTTCTCGGATAATCTCTTCAATATTTTTACAAGCGTTCAGTACACCTTTTCCTAAGAAACGCTTTTTGTCTCCATCTCTTAATTCTACAGCTTCATACTTTCCAGTAGAGGCGCCAGAAGGTACAGCTGCTCTACCTAAGTATCCATCATCTGTTAAAACTTCTACCTCGACCGTAGGATTTCCTCTAGAATCTAAAATCTCTCTAGAGCGAATATCTAAAATAGTACTCATAATTTTTTAAGTTAGGTGTTTGAGTTAGCCTCCAAATCGGAGAGTTTAGATTCTCCTATACCCAATTATCTACAATTCATAAATTCGATAATCTCGAATATAAATTCGAGGGCTCAGGGCTACCCTAAAATTTTGCAATAAGTTTCAAAAACTAATTTGGCAATAAAGATTGGGCGATGAAAAAAGCATTACTTCTCTTTCTCCATTAATGCTATAAAAAAGTCAAACAAATATCGAGAATCATGTGGTCCTGGTGACGCCTCTGGATGATATTGCACCGAGAAAGCATTCTTGCCAATTACCCTAATTCCTTCAATCGTATTATCATTTAAGTTCTTATGAGTAATCTCTACTTTATCACTATTTGCTTTAATGGCATCTGGGCTTACCCCAAATCCATGATTTTGACTGGTAATTTCACATTTCCCCGTTACTAAATTCTTAACTGGGTGATTAATCCCTCTATGCCCGTGGTGCATTTTATAAGTAGGAATATCTACTGCTAAAGCAAGAATCTGATGACCAAGACAAATACCAAACAAAGGTTTATCTTTCTTTAAAATGGCCTTAGCGGTTCTTACTGCATATTTCATTGGAGCAGGATCTCCTGGTCCATTAGACAAGAAATAACCATCAGGTTTCCATGCTTCTAATTCTTTAAAAGGCGTCTTAGCAGGAAATACTTTTACGTAACAATCCCGACTAGTAAAGTTCTCTAGGATACTTTTTTTGATACCTAAATCTAAAGCAGCAATTTTATACTTGGCAGTCGATTCGCCCAAAGTATAAGATTCTTTGGTACTAACAACAGAGGCCAATTCTAAGCCATCCATATTAGGTACTTTCTTCAATTGTTTTTTTAGCTCCTTCAAATCCGTAGTCTCAGAAGAAATAATCGCATTCATAGCCCCTTTGCTACGAATGTGCTTCACAATTGCTCTGGTATCTACATCAGATATACCGACTAATTGTTCTTCTTCAAAATAATTTTGAATAGAAGCATCTGCTTTTTTTCGAGAATATTGGTGGGTAAAGTTTTTACAGATTAAACCTGCAATTTTGATGTCTTTGGATTCTGCTTCAACTTCTTTAGTGCCATAATTACCAATATGTGCATTGGTTGCTACCAAAAGTTGTCCATAATAAGAAGGGTCTGTAAAAATTTCTTGATAACCGGTCATCCCCGTGTTGAAACAAATTTCTCCAGCGGTGGTCCCTATTTTTCCGGCAGATTTTCCATGAAAAGTTGTTCCATCTTCCAATAATAAAACGGCTGGTACCTGCTGCATAAAGTATAACTTTTAAGTTAAAATAAGGGTATTTATTTGGTTAGGTTACTCATTCTTTTTAAAATCGGCGCAAAGATAAGGCTAAAGCAGATAGAAAAGAATGGTAAGTCCGCTTTTTTTTAAAGGACTCAAATAGATATAAAAAAAGCGGCACTGTTATAGTACCGCTTTTAGTATTTTTAATCCGCATATCAAC
>CAZXYA010000328.1:0-10443 GCA_964644655.1 uncultured Saprospiraceae bacterium
CGCCTGCGGTATTGATTTCATAATTCCAAAAAACAGAACCTTTTTTATGCCCTGGCAATTTCTTATAAAATAGTTTAAACGGTTCATTTTCATGTCCGTCGGCACTATGAATCTGCCCTATGACCACAGAATAGGATGCCGCTACACGAGCATCGCCAGTAGTTGATACATTCATTACTTTACAAGTAGCCGTCATTTTAGCTTCCGACATGGCTGACCACTTTTTTGATTGCCCTAATTCGGTTCTTGTATTGTTTGAAGTTCCGTGGGTATTCCCTGCATTAGGTGTTTTATAAACGACCCAATCCTGTTTACCATCGTTTTTAGTATAAAAAAAATCTTTATTTTCAAAATCAATTGGATGACCAACGTTAGCCCCATCCCCTAAAATCAATTTAAAATGATTGAAGAATGGAATAACGTCACTTGGATAAACCGTTTTTTGAACGGCTGTTTTATCAGACACTTTGGTCGTATCAGAACAACTATTTAGTAGTAAAAAAATACTACAAATTAAAAAGAGGGAGAATGAAATACTATTTTTTAAGTTCATTTTTTAATTCATTTTTTCTATAATTGCCACCACGCCATTATAGGATATGATACAAGCAAAAATTAAAGCACTCGTCATTCCAATATTCAACCCTATTCCTGCTTTATGTTCGCCCATTAATTCCTTTCTATTGATTAAAATCATCATTCCTATAATCACTAAAGGCAAGATGAATACATTAAAAACTTGTGTTAATATTTGTGCATTGATAGGATTCACCCCCAAAACAGGTACCGTCAATCCAATCAAACAAGCTGCACCAGTCATTATTTTGAACTGAGTTGATTTTAAATCCAATTCCCCTTTTTGATAATCTGCAATTAAAATTGGTGCAATCATTAAAATGGGAAAAATAGAAGATAGACCTGCCGCCAAAGTCCCCAGAAAAAAGATGACTATAGCAAATCTTCCCGCAATCGGTTCTAAAGTAGAAACCATATCTAAGACTTTAGTAATTACTTTTCCTTCCTCAAAAAATGCCCCCATAGCTACTGCCATAATAGCTCCACTAATCATAAAAATCAAAATGGCTGCCCAAAGCGCATCTTTCCGTTGGTCTTCCAAATTGGCTATGGTCCAGTTTTTACCTTGAATAAATAAAGGTCTGGACAAAAAAGTGGCTGCTGCCATCGTCGTTCCGACAAAAGCGGCTACCAACATTCTACCACCTTCCACTTGCGGAATACTTGGTATCATCCCTTTCGCTACTGCATCTACAGGTGGTAAAACCACAAAAAATGAGAGCAAAAAAGAAATACCCATTAAGGATACAAAAATGATTAATATATTTTCAAAAAGTGTATAACTACCCTTTAGTAATGCGCTGTAAAAAATAGCAATAATCGAAACGGCTATAATTAAAATGCCCCAATAGGAACTGCCTGCCAAAGCAGGAAAAAACAAAACCAAGGTTTCAAAAATAGCATTGGCCGAAATGCCTAAAATGCCTATGAGTGAATTCCATTGCCCAAAAGTAATCCCTGCTATTATTAATAAGCCTATGAGATTCCCGAATTTCAAATTTTTTCTAAAACTATATAAAGCGGTTTCGCCTGTCACTAAATAATAGCGCCCATAAGCTTCCATCAATACCCAAGAGAATAAGCAACTAAAAAACAACACCCATAATAATTGCATCCCATATTGGCTACCAGCAACAACCATTGCCGTTACACTCCCGGTGCCTATCGTATAGCCAATAGCAAAAATACCTGGTCCTATGCCCTTTAAATATTGGAGAATTTTTTTCAAAGTTGATTATTCGTTTTGTTAAAAAACAGTAGAGCTACCCAAATATGGGTAGCGCTTACTGTTTCCACTAGTTTTAATTTATATGAAACTGTAACTTATCTTAACTCTATTTTGTCATTTTAAAATATCGTTTGCTTGGATATGCCAAATTTTGAAAATTTGGCATATCTATTATTTCAAAACCAAAACTAAATTGATTTTTTTAATTTCTTAGACTTAAAATTTAATAGAACAAAGTGGAGATAATAACTTATTATTAAATCGTACTATTTTACTTTGGCAAAACTGCCCGCTGTTATTGTTTGTAGATAATTACCCGCTTTGAAGTGATTTTCAAAGATGCCCGTCCTTTTGTAAAATTATCCTCCTCCTCCTCTATCCGAGCATCTGTTTTTGGCATTTTGGTTTGAAAGACGTTTACGTCTTTTAATTCTTTAGTTTTCACTCGGATTTTGTCGCTATTTCCCCAATAAATTTGGTTCTTTGACAATTTTTACAAATTGCCAAAGAACCATAAATTTTTAATACAATGTATTGTGTCTACTCGTTGACTTAGTAAATTAATTCGTAATTAGTAGCCAGGATTCTGTGTAATTACTCCAAAACTCGCTAGTACTTCTGAGATTGGAATTGGAAACAGATGAAATTGAGGATTAACCGTTTCTCCCAATTCAGCGTCAACTGTACCAGTTCTAACCAAATCAAACCATCTCTGGCCTTCAAAAGCTAACTCCAATCTTCTTTCGTCAGCAATAGCTTGTCTAACTTCTCCTTGTGAAGTTGCTGTTGAATTAGTCAAACCTGCTCTAGTTCTAATCTTATTTAATTCTGTTAATGCTCCTGAAGTATTTCCATTTTCATTCAATGCCTCTGCATATAACAGAATAACTCCCCCTAATCTCAATTCTATCCAATCGTGATCAGGACCTCCCGTTTGAGGAAATTTTGGAGATGCCATCAATGCCTCATCAATAGTTACCGCTCTTCTTAAATCCGTATCTCCGCCAGCCTCACTAGCATCAAAAGCAGCGACTAAATCTGGGTCTAATGGTAAAAGAGATTTTGTGTCCAATCCAGCAGACCATGACCAAAACTCGGAAAAACCATATTCATCATTTATAGAACTTGATATTTGGGTGGCATAGATAATTTCTGAATTCAAATCATTATCCACACCAAAAATGTCCCCAAAGTTGTCTTGTAAACTAATCCCTGCACCAGCAGCTCCGTTTACAACAGCAGCAAGTTGTGATTCCGCACTACCAAAATTGCCCATTTGCATATACACTTTTCCTAGCATTCCTTGAGCGGCAAATCTAGATGCTCTTCCATTATCGATTTCAATACCTAAAGCCGATATTGCATTTTCCAAATCAGAAATGATTAGGCTATAAACAGCAGCAACTGGTTGTCTTTCTAAAATAGATTGATCTGTTGTACTTGGTGTAGCAGATAAATTTATCGGAACATCACCAAACACTCGGACTAGTTTGAAATAAGATAAAGCTCTTAAAAATTGAGCCTCCCCTACCTCTGTAGCATCAGTAGAATTTTCAATTACATTATTCGCACTTAATATTGATCGGTATAAACCCGTATAAAACGGACCGAAAAATTGGTCTTCCATATCTACCAAATCACCATTGAATCTATCAAATGCTGGATATGGTTCTTCCTCCATTAGCGCATTGTCAGCTCGGAAGTCCCCCATCACTGCCATTGGTGTAGCACCTGAGTGCTGATAAAAGTATGCTGCATTCAAAACTCCGTTAAAATCTGTTAAAGAATCAGAACTAGCAACATTTGTTGGAAATTGATCCAAATCATTGTCACATGCTGTTATAAAAAGCAATGACAACAATACTAAATATATATTTTTCATTATTTTTTTATTTGTTTTGGTGATTGGTAACTAGTGATTATTGATTGGACTACAAAGAGTAGAACGTCTCATTGCATTAGCCCTGTCACCAATTACTAATCACCAGTCACTTAAAAATTAAGATTTACACCAAAAGTAAAGCTTCTTTGAACTGGAGTCGCACCTACTTGCACCCCAGATGTTGTTGGTCCTAAATAACCACCATTCGTGATTTCTATACCTTCTGGATTATAAGAGGTATAATCATCTCCAAATAAATATAGCAAATTAGTAGCTGCAGCATATATTCTCAGAGAACCTAAACCTACTTTGTTAATCACATCTGGACTAAGCGTATAACCTATCGTCAAGTTTCTCAATGCCAAGTAAGATGCATCTTGGATTCCTGAGTCTGTTTGTCTTCTATTTCCAATAAAATGCTGTCCAGCATTAGGTCCTATATTAGCAACACCATCCGTACCAAAACCATCTATTAATCTTCCACTCCACTCTGAGCCATAGTACAACGGATCAATATTATAAACTTCTGCTCCTTGTGCTCCTTGGAACTGTAAGGAAACATCAAAATCACTAAAACTCAATTGACTATTTAAACCCCAGTAATAATCTGGTGTATTTTGTCCTATTTTAACTAAATCTCCACCTTGTTCAACTGTTCTTGTTCTATCAATTACACCATCCCCATTTTGATCTACTACATAAGATTCTCCAGTAGTATTGTTAGGATGTCTTGTCGGATCTTCTAAAAACTCTATCTCTACTGCTCCAATGGTTTCTAATCCCCACATTTCACCAATTTCTCCACCAATGTAATTTCTAAAAATTGGACCTCTACCACTCTGACCATATTGTACTTGAGGCAATTCATCCAAACCACCTAAATCAGTAATTTCTGTATCAACAGTAGATATGTTAGCACTAACATTCCAACGGAACTTGCTCGTATTGATAATATTTGCACCTAGCTCAATCTCTAATCCAGAACTTGTAACATCACCAGAGTTAAGTACGATGGAAGTAGTACCTAATACTTCAGAGACACTTTGATTAATTAAGATGTCTTCAATATCAGACGTGTAATAATCTACACCCAATGTAAAACGATTCTCTAAGAAACCTAAATTAATACCATAGTTGGTCTCTGTATTGGTTTGCCAAGTTAAATCTGGGTTGGCTATTTCATCCGGAATAAGGAATCCATTTCCAAATATTGTTGCTTGAGGATTCAACAAACTCAATGAACTGAAAGCTCCTAAAAAAGCAGTAGTTCCTAAAGATCCACGGCTAAATCGTAGTTTTAAATCAGTCAAAAAGTCATTGCTGTAAAAAGCTTCATTATGTACATTCCATCCTAAGGAAAATGCAGGGAAAACTTCGAATCTATTATTACGCCCGAAACGAGAATCACCATCTCTTCTAACAGATACGGATGCTAAATAACGATTGTCATACGCATAGTTGATTCTTCCAAAAATACTTCTTCTGGCAATAGTCTCATCTCTTTCTGAAACGGCAATATCTGCAGGATCTAACAGCGCAAAATTTAGCGGCTGTCCAAATGGCACATTTGAGGCGTTTAAATCGATTGCATCGATAAAGAAAGTTTGAAATTCAATTCCAGCTACAGCAGATATGTCATGTACTCCTCCTAATACTTTCGTATAATTTAAAGTAGTTTCACTTAATACAGATGTTCTTTCTGTATCTGTTCGATCCAATGCAGTTTGATTAGTCCGTGCTCTAGAATCAAATTCAAGTGTTCTAGAGAAAAATTGTTCAGTATTGCTGATATCTCCACCCAGAACAGATTTAATATTCAAGCCTTCTGTAATCTCAAATTGTAAATAAGCATTAACGTTAGCAAAAAATGTTTTTTCAAACCGATCCGTATTGTCAAGTTTTACTGCAGGGCCTGCATCTCCTGATCCGCCAATTCCATTATTGGCTCTTCCATAATGCCAGTCATTCGCCCGATCACCAGGCTGTAAATCTTGGATACTATTAAGAAAAGGTGCGCTACCTCCTCTATAACCATTGTCAAATGGAGACAATCCTAAAGCCTGCGCTTCTAAATCTAATTGTTGAACGAATGCAATAGATTCTGCTGTATGAAAAATAGGATGAACACTATACGCTCTCAAGAGGTCTCTCTGGTCATGACCTACGATATCTCTATCCCCTACGAACCCATTAATATTTAATCCAGTTTTAAATCGCTTCCCCAACTTAGCATCAACATTCAACCGAGCATTATATCTTTCATAACCCTGAGTAATTACAATACCGTCGGCATTTAGATAACCAACCGAAGCATAGTAATTTACATCATCTGTGCCTCCGCTAATGCTAAAATCATGGCTCGTAGTAGTTGCATTTCTAAAAAGCCAATCTTCTACACTCAAGACATCAGGTGAATTTGCATAGGCATTTAATCTATATTCCACAAAATCTGGGTCAATTTGAGAAAGATTCCAAGCACCAGCAGCAATCTGCTCTCGTGAATGTTCCGCCCATTCTGGTCCAGTCAAAAGTATATTATCTCGATACTTACTAGACGTACTCACATAAGCATTATAACTAATATTAGGCTTACCACTTTTTCCTTTTTTGGTGGTCACCAAAATAACGCCATTCGCTCCCCTAGAACCATAAATAGCAGCAGAAGCAGCATCTTTTAATACCTCTAAACTTTGAATATCGCTTGGGTTAACAGTAGCTAAACTTCCTGAAATTGGATAACCATCCACAACAATTAGCGGATTCGAGTCCCCTGAAATAGAGGAAGCTGCTCTAATTTGAATCTTTGGATCCGCACCGGGTGCGCCGTCTTGGTTTTGAATCAAGACACCTGATAACTTACCTGCTAAGGCGTCATCCACACGAGCAGCCTGAATTGCTGCAACTTCAGCGCCCCCTACCTGTGCAATGGCACCTGTATTGTGCGACTTTTTACGAGTACCATACCCTACTACCACTACTTGGTCTAATTGGGCAACATCTTCGCTTAAGCCTAAATCAATAACAGATTGGTTAGTAATCGAAACTTCCGAATCTTTATAACCTGTGTAAGAAAAGACCAAAGTTTCGCCTTCACTAGCATCAATAGAATAACGCCCGTCTAAATCTGTAATTGTTCCTCTACTAGTTCCTTGTACCAAAACATTAACCCCGATTAAAGGCTCACCAGAACTAGCATCTGTAATCGTACCAGTAATTGTTTGTGCTACTTTTTCTTCCGAATAAATATTGTTATCTAAATTTGTGTCTCCTCTGGAGAAAACGGGAAGCAGGAGCATCAGAATGGAAAGCGTCCATCCAAATTTGATGCAATTCAATTTTTTTGTTAAATTGTCCACCATAATTCAATGATTTTAAATTGTTTTATAAAATGGCTTAACTAGTGAGTAAGCCTCATTAAGCATATAACTATTTGATTTTCAGCATAACGACAATGACTTAAAGTTCTACCAAACTTTAAGGAAGGCCATTTTTACTGGCTTCAACGACCAATTTTAGTTAGCTAAAATGTTATAGCTGATTATCAATAGTTATTAAAAAGAGTTATTGTCTCGAAAGTTAGAAGATTAAATCTTCGATTACCAAATATATATTTGGGGGATTTAGGAGATGTCAGCTCTTCTTTATTTTTTTTTAATTGTCCGACTGTATTCCGTTACATCTTGCAAATGTTCTTCCATCGCTTTAGCAGCTAATTCAGGTTCTCGATTAACGATGTGTTCTAAAATTACTTTGTGTTCTTCTAAAGATTTATAAAATCTTCCGTCTTTACATACATCTAGTTTTTGAAAACTTTTCACGATGTCAGGGGTAATAATTAACATCAAAGACTTTAAGACAGAATTTCGACCTGCCTCAGCAATCTTCAAATGAAATAATAAATCTTCCTCAACAGCGGGTACACCTTGTCTAACTTTTACTTCATAAGCATCCAAGGCATTTTTCATATTAATAATATCGTCTGTAGTCCGTCGCATTGCTGCTGTTCTAGCAGCTTGAGTTTCTAACAAAACCCTTGTTTCTACTAAATCTCTAAAATCGCTATCTTCTAATTTCAAAACATCAGTTATTAAGCCCTCAAGCGCCGTCATACCAATACCTGCCACTATAGTTCCACTTTGAGGCATGGTTTTTAAAATGCCATAAAAATCCAATTTAGCGATAGCGTCCCTTACATGTGTTCGCCCCACACCCAATCGTTCTGCCAATTTACGTTCAGAAGGTAATTTGTCCCCCGCCTTTAATTGCCCAGAGGTAATCAAATTTCTAATCTGTTTGATTATTTTATCCACAGGCGTATCCACCGCTATTTCCTGAAAGTTCTTTAACATATTTAACGTTAGTTTCTAGTATGATTTTGCAATAATATTGGTCAACCAATAATTGGTTGACCAATATTAACTTTAGCAAAGGTAATAGAATAAATTGGTTGACCAAATATTTTTTCTGCTTTTTTTTATGAAACACAATATTTACTATAAATCCTAAAACGCTTTCTATTATTTCTACTTTCAAATAAAAAAATAAATAATATATATTCAAATGATTATCAAATGCATAACACTCATTTTCTTGCCTTCAGTCAAGTTAAACAGTTTATTTTATGTACTTAGCCAATGCTATAATAAGTGCTCTATGCTGGTCAGGAGGCTAATATTATGTAAACAAAGTCTTTATTAATTATAATGTTTTTTTTAGGTAAAACTATTCGTTAATCCTTTGACAGCTTCAGCAATTCCTATTCCTATTGGTTTATATATGGATTCAAAATGCTTAATGACTTATTACTAGGTCGTAATATTTTACTTTGGCAAAACTATCTTGCGATTTTGATTGTAGATAATTACCCGCTTTAAAGTAATTTTCAAAGACACCCCATTTCTCCATATGAATATTTTCATAAACCACAGATTCGTCTTCATTCAAAATCACTTCTAATCTTCCTTCGGAAGCAATTACCTCTAAAGTGAATTTATCGTTTCCTACATTGGTTTTAAAATTATGTCCCTTATCATCCGTCCAAGCACTCGTTTCCAACATTTTGGTTTCGGAGACATTTTCGTCTTTTAACTTTTTAGTTTTCACTCGGACTCTTCCATCCTTGTCCCAATAAATTTTTAAGACTGGTGGCGCATTATTATCATCTTCTCCTATCAAATCTCTTTGAGCATTGGTCAATCGACCATGTATTTGCATCACGATGATTTTGTGAGATTTATCATTTTTATCTCTAGAAACATCAGCAACAGACAGCGTACCTTTCATCCGTCCGCCTTGGGCAAAAGTCCAATTGGTATTATTTTTTCCAGGCACCATTTGTTCTCTTAATTCTGTTCGAGAATATTTAGAATTTCTGGTTGAAGCACCGGGATAAGTATAAAAAACCAAGGAGCCATCAGTAGAATCAGTATACATAAAATCTTTTAAGGCGGCTACATTGGCATAATCTAATATTTCAGGAGATTTTATTTCACTTGGCTTACCAATTGGTAAAGTTACTTTCCAGTTATTTAAATCAATCTTCGGTAAAAAATAATCAACTCCTTCTACTAATTTAGCTTCTTTAGGAGCCGAGGATACAAGAGACTTAGTTGATCCCCCACATCCAACCCCAATAAAAATCATTGTAAGAATTAAAAGAGAATAAAAACTACTCCATCCAAATCTAAAGTTTGGGTGATGTTTAATTTTAAACAAGTACTTATCCATTACATTAATTATATCTTGGTGAAAAAAACACAAGGTGACTAGAAGTATAGTCACCTTGCGAATTTTATTTATCTAAGTGAAAAATTAAAATTAAAACGCAAATTAAAAACAGTCCTGATTGACAGATTGTTATGATTTTAATTAGCTCACTTTATTTTTGATATTTCACTAAGGAATGATCATCAATTAAAGCGTAGTAATTGAAACATCGTCTACTCTACACTCTACCCCTTCATTGGTGAAAAGGATAGATATCGTTGAATTTCCTCCAGAATTAAATTCTAGTGCTTCCATAATGTAAGCATTGGCATCCGTCTGATCATTCACAGTAACGGAAGTAATCGTAGCGCCAGCTACTTGAGAAAGATCGGTCAAAGTACCACCAGAACCATCTAAAATAGAAAAAGTTAAGCTTCCTTCAGGACTCGTTTTCATTGTATAGAAAAAAGAAACTCTATAATTTGTATTAGGTTCCACCTGTAGTTCTTGTAAACCGACACGATCACCACCAGAAGGTAATTTGGCTGCTTGAGATCCACTATTTGTTGGACTTGAGGTAATCTGAATAACCCCTCCTAAACTATTTCTCCAAGAGTCCCGTCCGTCACCAGTTCCCTCCTCTAAAGTGTTGTCTTCAAATCCACCTTCAGAAACCATTGGTATGAAACCTTCTGCAAGCGCTAATGAAATATCGTCTAATCTACACTCTACTCCTACATTGGTGAAGAAGACGGCTATCTCTGTATTACTTCCTGAATTGAAAGTTATCGTTTCCGTGATATAAGCATTGGCATCCGTCTGATCATTGACCATACTTGTAGCAATCGTAGCTGCAGGAACTTCAGATAAATCAGCCAAATCTCTACCATCTAAAATAGAAACTGTTAAAGTCCCTTCGGGGCTTGTTTTCATCGTGTAATTATAAGTAAGGGTATATTGCGTATTAGCAAGCACCGCAACTTTCTGATAACCGATACGATCACCACCAGAAGGTAACTTAGCCGCTTGAGAACCACTTACTACAGGACCA
>CAZXYA010000329.1:0-10430 GCA_964644655.1 uncultured Saprospiraceae bacterium
ATAAATTCACATACACAGGAGGTGTAGTAGTAGAAAGAGTTTCATTTGGGGATGACATACTTGATGGCCCTAGCTTCCCTATGGAACCTTGCAACTAAAAAGTATTCAATTTAATTTTCTAAAATAAAAACGTAAAGCATGAAAAAAAATGCAAAAAGTAAGAAAAGCTGTGATATCAATTTCAGCAAAGTAAAAGAAAGATCTGTAAAAGTCTTTGTTGATGACAAGAAACACAACGGTGTTGAAATTGTAGGCAGCAAAGGCAAGTATGCTATTGTAACAGATTCATCAAAAGAATCTTTAAAAGCGATTAGAGGCAAGACAGGATCACTTAAAGAGGTGAAAGGTTATGTTTCTAATCACTTGTGCGGTATGCAAAATGCAGCCAAGAAAGAAATGCCAAAAGCAGATCCTGCAACGCCTAATGAGGCGATGCAAGGAAATTCTTAACCCTAAAAAAGTAATCAATGGAAAATAATACTTTATTAGGGCTTGGAGCAATTGGACTATTTTTGCTTTCTGGTAGAAGTGGAGGAAATACGGATAACGTAGTTATTACAGATCCATCAAGCCCCTCAACACCTTCAGAGCAATTACCTAGCATTTTTATTGACTCCAATGAGTTTCCAGGTGATTCCTTATTGTACTCATTTGGGCTACTTCCCTTCAATAGTGCCGTTCGTATTCCAGGCACTCCATTAATCAACCCTACTCATATTAGAGAGGTACTTCTAGGAATGCTTCCTTGGTTTGATGAAACTGAGATAGCAGCGATTAGAACGATGACTGGAGAGGAGTTAGTGATTCTATTCACTTACTATATTCTATATAAATTTAACCGCATAAAACCTTTAATTCAAATGCAAAATCAGGTAAGCGCGATTAATCAAAAATATAGAACGACCTTTCCTTTATTGTAGGGGTATTTTTTTTGCACATACAACTAAGGCTCAGCTCGAACACGAGCTGAGCCTTTTCTTATATCCTATTATCTAGATCCCTTATCTGAGTATTAACCCCATACAAGGACTGACAATACCGCTGAGTGTAAGACAGATCCTTATGCCTAATCTGCCTCATGATCTCATTCGTATCAATCCTATTCTTAAATAATTCTGTCGCACCAGTATCCTTCCAGGAATAAAACGATAAGCCTTCAATAAACACAAGCTCTTTGCTAATGAATAAGTTATTGATAATCTTACGGTGCATTTTACCCATATAATTTTTACTGCATCCTTTTTCCTTACTCGGCTTAAGCCCCGGGCCAAACACAAAATAATTACCTGGTATAAGATTCGTAATCATTCGAACTTCATCCTTTATGCAGTTTGGAATAGTAACAATTTCAGATTCTTTATTCTTGCTAATCTCTCCAGGTATCCTGATCATTCCATTTTCTAAATCAAACATGTGCTTTTTAAGTTGCCTGATTTCATTAGGCCGAATAAAGCAGTGGTACTGCAGAAGAACCGCTAAATAAAGAAAGCTATCTGTAGCCCTTATTTTCTTTATTACAATACCCCTTTCTTTCTTTGTGAACGCTCTTCTCTTTTTGCTACCCGTTTTCTTTTTCTTTATCTTCAAAAATGGGTTTTCTTCAATATATTCACGTTCAACCAGTTCAAAGAAAATCGACTTCATCTTATTGATATAGTTGTTGTATGTAGCTGATGACAACTTTCTTTGCGTAGCACTATAATCTAAAAACATTATCGCGTGACGCTTCTTGAAAGAAGCTACAGGGATGTTTAACCACCCTTGATTCTTAAGATAACTTGAGAATATACTCACTATAGAATTGTAGGAGTTACGCGTCCCACTGCTTTTACTCTTAAGCTTCTCCCTTAGACCAATTTGCAAACCAGTTTGTAAATCAATCTTTAGATTTCCAGCCTTCACATTCTCAAATGGCCACCCTATTGGAAGTCTTGAATTTATTTCTAGAATAAGCTCCTTTGCTTTCTTTTTTCTTTTCTTCAAATCTTTTATTCTATTGATGCCTTCTGTTACTCTAAAGCGGATAGATTTCTCTTCTGCAGGATGCCATTGATAATACTCAATGTACCAACAACTCTTTGTTTTTCTCAAAACTGCAGGTTTAAAATCAGTTAGAGATATTAATTTTGATTTTCCCATTTTGTTATATTTTTTGAATTGGTTGAAAATTTATTTTTTATTATTGCCTAAGTCAATGTTCACTAAATCTTTCAAATATTTAGTAACTGACTTTCTCAACTCTGCAGCCCTTTTCTTTATCGCTTTCTTCTTAAATCCAGTAACACGGAATTCAATTTTAGCATCTGCTACAAACTTTTCATCTTCCATAGCTTGAATATTTTAAATTAATCCGTAATCGCTAAAACTATAATACCCCTTTTTGCTTAGTATAATATGGTCTACTAATTCTAGTTCAAGGAACTCAGCTTTATGCTTTAAAGCATAAGTTGCTTTAACATCTTCGTCTGATGGATCAGATTTTGATAAGGGGTGGTTGTGAGCAACAATAAATCTTGCCCCTCCAACAAGTAGCAGTTTTTGAAAAATCAATCTGTCATCAACATTTACAGACTCCATTCTTCCAGTAGCGTGCACAAAATATCCAAACGGCTTATGTTCATTATCTAAAATTACGACAACAAAGCTTTCCTTAAGTTCGAAACTTTTTTTGTCAAAGAGTCTTCTTACAAATTTGGCCATCTCTTTACTGTTTTTGACTTTTCTCTTTTTAATTGGTGTTGGCTGATAATTAATCGAGACCTCTGGCACCGTATCCAATGATAAAATCGAATCTAACTGTTTTAGTCTTTTTTTAAATTTCATAGTTTATTTATTTTATAGTTCAAAATTTTTTGCAACAAAAAAGTCATTTGCCAAAGGCGTTTTATAGTTGTGGCGATATACTTCTAGCTTAATTTGAGGTCCTTTGTTTTTTGTTTCAGGAATCACGGTAGAATATTTAAAAAAGGGCATACCTTTATGTTCTCCTGTCGAATAACAATTCTCTACAACATCAATGTTAAATCTTATATCAAACACCGTTGACATTTGCGATGTGGTCTTATTTGCTGTACCAATGATAGAAAGTCTAGGGTGTTGAAACAGCATATCCTGAAAGAATTGCTTATGAGAAAAAAACTGAGCAATAGGATCAACAATTAAAAACTCATAATCTTCTTTAATTAACTCAGCCCTTATTTCTTGTTCTGAAGAAAACACCCTTAGTGAAAAATTCTGATTGAGGTAATCGTAATACTGTGTGTATTTTAGAGCTGAGTTTTCCTGATCTTTACTACAGACAAATAAAACTTTTGCTTTAAGGTGCCTTATTAGGTGATTGGTTATTTTCAATCCAAGAATAGTTTTACCAGCTCCTTCATCTCCAATTATGACAGCTCTAAATGGTTGATGCAAATCTCCGAGAGATTGAAAAAAAATATCATAAAACTCATACTCAGAAAAAGGATAAATCATTTTTGATTTTGCATACTCTTTAATTTCATCTCCGGTCATATTATTAGGATCAATCAAACTCCTGGTTATTGATTTCATTTTCTCAATCGCTCTGATTTTCTTTTGAAGTAACTCAAGAACCTTATAATTTGGGGTATGATAAAAATTTAACTCATCTTCTTCTTTAAGCAAATTGATTTCTGTATTGAGATCCTGGATCTGTTTGTTAAGCTCTTCGATTTCTGAGCGCCTAGCAGAGATTTCATTTTCAGTAAGTGGAACATAGCCACTTCCATTGATTTGCCTCGCTGGCCTTTCTCTCTGGCCCTTTCTTGCTTCATACTCATACTTCGCATGAGTAGAGGAACAGTACTCCTGGTTAGACCTTTTCGCCTGAAATGGGTCTCCGCAGTATTTGCAAATCTTATCGTAAGTTTTATTCATAGCTGTTGAATTTTAATCTGTTTGGTAAACCTTCATTGTATCCTTCATTAATCGTTCATTTTATCCTTCAATGAAGGTTTACATAAGTGTTATTTCAGTACTTTTCTATGGTATATTGTATAGTTAAAGCGATACTTTATGGCCTTGTATTTAAACCAGGGGTGAAGTATTACTTTAATGCTTTTTTCTTTTTTTCAATTTTTCCCAAAAACATTGACTTGCTGGCTTGTAAATTGAAATTAGAAACATAACTATATGATAATCTGAATATTAAAACCCCTTTCTCCAAGCTAAAGTGTATCTTATTGTTGGATTAGAGATTGGCTTATTTCAAGCTAACAAGTCAATGTATAATTAATAGATTGGCTTGTAAATAGACTATGATTATCAACTACTTATACTCTTTATAAGCTAACAAGCCAATCTATTTAGGATAATTCAAATATTATTTTGCCTTTGAGGTTTAAGCCTCTTTACAAAGTAGCCTCGCTTCTGGGTCTTTGTATCTTTGTCATATTTTTGCACTCTCTTAAATCCAAGTAGTTTTAATGCCTTGCCAATTCTCCAGACTTTTAAATCGCGGTACTCAAGAACAAGCTCATTTACAATCTCCTTTGTACCCATGAAATCACATTCTGGAATATCTGCTCCAGGAGAATAGAACTCTTCAATTAATTCTTGTTCAATAGTAACCTCATAAAACTGCTTATTTCTTTTCTCAGATTTCTTGATTTCAGAATCGTCTAATTTAAATTTGAAGCCAGAATTTAGCAAGTAGTATGCTTGACTATAGACTAAATCCATATCTATGTGAGTGTAGCCATTAGGTCCTCCATTGTCATGATTTATACCCTTTATCTCAAAAATTAACCACCTTACACTTCCCGTTACATCTCTCAGGAAATCATCAGAATTAGTACTTCCAAAGAAACTTGCTTTTCTCTTAAGGGTAGTAGGAGTCTTATCGTATGGGATTCTTTCTTTTACCTGATCAATTGTAATGAATGCCTTTTGTTTGTTTTTATCGTGTTTTCCGAAATTCGCTAACTCGTCTAAATTTATTATGAGATTTTGTGAAAGTGCAATACGTCCATCTTTGCTATTCATTTCTAAGTTTTCCTTAAAATAACCTTTAAGAGATTTAGGACATAAGTACCTAAGAAATGTACTCTTCCCATCGTTTTGTTTTCCGATTAAAACAAAAACTTGTTTATTGAAAGGGATAATATTCATAGCTTGAGCTACCAGTCGAACAAGCATCTTTTTAAATTGTATTTTAAACCAAGCTTGATCTTTCGCCTTAATATAATTTCCTAAAGCATCTATGTGATCAGGATGACTAGGATCCCACTTAGGTAGGGTTTTAAAATAGTCAACAAACGGATCAAAGTTTTTTATGTATTTACGAGATCCCAAAATCATTTCTACTAGGCCCTTAACCCCTTTAATCCCCTCCTCCATACACTCTAGTATCAAATCGTGATCATTTACAATAACCCATTTTTCAGTACCAATTTTTCTGCATTCAACTTGACAAGCAACGATATTTCTTCTAAAATCATAATTGTCAAGTAAGTAATTTATGACTTCATGCACTTTGAAAACTTTCTTTCTTGATTTATTTTCAAGTGTCGTTTGAGGTTCTATTTGATTGTCCTTTTTATGAGTAGAATCTATAGCTTCAAATGAAATTTCATAATCCTTAGATTGACTTTGATTACTCTCTAGTTTATCCAAGTAGTTTAATAATTGAATATCAGAATACTTACCATGATCAGCTCTCTTATCTGCATTATTAATAATTTTCTCAATCTCAGAAGTCCCAAAATCATCCTCTTCAAATTTTAAACAGTAGTTCGCAACATGTGACTTACTCACTCCATGCTCAAAAAGCAAGCAGCAAAGTAAAAGCAACCTATCATTCCTGCCAGTTCCAAAAAACCTCTGATCGGTCATTTTCTCAATCGCTACGAACTTTTCTTGCAAGCTAAGCGTCTTTGCCTGAGGAATAACTTTTAGAGGAGAAGGGGGTCTTTTAGATGGCTTAGAGAGGTCTACTTTAAACACTTCTGATTCCACATTCAAATAAATATCCTTCTCATCATTGTGAGTGTAAAACCAAATTCTAGAAATGTTAGAAGTACCCTGGTCAATGTGGATGTTATTCAAAAGGTATTCTTTGATTTCATCTCTACTTAATCCCTCCGCCTTCTTTTGAATCGTTATCTGTTTACTGGTTGGAATCTTTAGAGCCTTACTTAAATATTCACAAGCCTTTGCATAATATTCTTTATGAGTTTCTTTTGTTGAATCACACCACATTAAAATCCGTACCCCTCTTTTACTTGGACTAGGAAAGGCTGCAAATATGTAAGGATTACTTTTACAATCTGCTATAAGAAACATCACCTCTCTTAAGTCCTCGCCCTTGTCAATATCAAAACCAATTAGAGGTACATATTCTTTACATGCATCATCTTTTCGAACTTTGTATGTTCCAATAACAAACCCAGGACACTCTTTCTCTTTAAGAGTTGAGTATCCTGGATCATTATTTTCTTTTAGACTCTCAAGACGTTCACTAAACGATTTCAAATTTTCATCGTCTTTCATAGCCTGGAAGACTTCAATAAGTCTTCCAGGTCCGATAATTTTATTTGACTTTGCACCTTTCACATAAGAGATAGGGGCATTCGTTCGCTCTTCAATATTCGAATATTGAGAGGAAGTTGATTTGTGTTTTATAGCTATTTCCATTATTCTAATTTGAGGATTTTGTCATTGCTTGAATATTACTTTCGGATAGCTTTATGCAAAGCTTCATTAAGTTGATAGAAGCTCCGAACTCTGATATATCACATCCATCTTGCACAGCTTCTTTGATTACCCTTTTAGTTCTCAGAGCGTTCTCTAAAGCTTCATCCTTTAGCATAGATAAAGACTCTTCAAGGTGCTCAAGGTCTTCTTTTGCTTCTGTACTATCTTCAAACTTTAATAGTTGCAATATTGCAGATCGGTATATCCACAGAGTACAAACACTATTAACAATATCTTGCTTTGTTTTATAGTTGTGCACGAAAGATTCTAGATGTAAAATTTCATCTAAAGTTTGAAGTGGAGAATGTTTCTTGAAGTGCTCTTTGAATAATACCGCAGTTGGGTATTCATCTGCACTTAAAGAGTTAAGAAATTCTAAATTGTTGTTTGACAGGTTGTCGTTTTGTATCTTTATCATTATTGTGGTTTATTCCTCAATCTCTGGTAAAGCTTTGAGGAGTTTAAAAAATAAAAAAGGTATCTGGACAAACTAGATGCCCTTTTTGTTTGCTGCGATATTTTATTACAATTGATTCTAATTAGCGCTCTTCTCTTAATTTTTGAATATTGGATTCGGATAACTTTAGGCTTATATCTATTAAGCTTAGAGGTGCTTGCACTTTATCAACTGGTGTACCATTACTTAAAGCTAGCTTTATTAGCTTTTCTAGTTGACTAGCATTCAATAATGGGTCTTCCTTTAGTTTAGAGGCAGAGCTTTCAAGACGATTTAGGTCGACTTGATTTGCTATCAAATTCTCATAAGAAATAAAAGTGAAAATGGTTGTTCGATAAGTGCATGATGTAATTACGCTCTGGTTAATCTCTTCTTTTGTCTCCAGCTCTCGAATAAACGTATCTAAGTATAAGAGTTGAGTTAAGGTTAATAGCGGTGAGTATTTTTTAAAATGCTCTCTTAATAACACAACCGTTGGGTACTTATCTTCAGTAATTAGGTTAAGAAACTTGAAATAAAACTTCCTATTTGGTATCTTTGTCATACTGATGAATTGTTCTATTGACTAATATCAATAGAGGTTAAAAAATAAAACCAGTAGCCACTGCAATGGCTACTGGTTTTTTTGTTCAATGATTCCGTTTTCTAAAGCTTCTATTATTTGGCTGTAACGACAGTAAAGTCGACGGTTAATTTTCATCACTTTTAAAAAACCGATGTCTCTCCATTTTCCAAAAGTAGTACGGTTAATCTTTAAGAGATCCATTACTTCTTGAGCTGAAAGAATCTCCTTTTGGTTTGATTGGTTCTTTTGTTTTAACAAAAACTTTATCTCAGTTATGTCGCTCTCTATAGCAGACACCTTTTTCATTAGGTTCATAGCCTGTACCTTTATTAATTAAAAAATAAATTAGAATCAGCAGACAGTGTCGTCTACTGCCGTTTGCGAAGCAATTATAATGAAGTTTTAGATAAAAGAGTAATTATCTCAACATTATTTTAGACAAAAATGTTTTTAACTAACCATTCTCGAAATGGCCCTTCTCGAAACTTGCTAGTTTTGTTTCTATAAAATGCCTTAATACAAGAACATACTTTTCTGGTTTATCTATATTCAAGTTTTGAAAATTAAGGATATTCAGGTTGTTATCAGAGAGATATTTTTCTGAATTTAAGTAGGATTGAAACTTTTCAAATCCATCAAAAAATAACCAAGTTTCATAGCCTCTTGCAAGTTCATACTCATCTAGAAATGAGTCAAGCAAATAGTAAGTAGCTATTTTAAATTTAAGCTCTTCGGTTATTTGAGATTTAAGATCCGGGATATACTTTTTCTCAATAAACTTTAAGTACTTTAAGGGGTCATCAGATGAAATTCTCTCTTTAGATCTTTTGTATTGCTTTTTTGATATTTCTTTTCGAACAATATATTTTATGTCATCTTCAATTTCAAATTTGAAATCACAATAGCAGCATTCCAGGTAAAAATAAACTCTTTGGCCAAACCCTTTAAATTTAAAATTATTTTTGTGCCTGGCTAATTCAAACTTTACAGCTTCAGTTAAAGTGTTATTAATAGAGTCTATTAACTCACTATTTTTTTTTATAAATTTGTTAAATTTCTTTTCTGTGAATCTGTTTTGAGGCTTTATTGGTTTCCAACAATGTCTATCCCAGTCAAATAAAAATTGTGCCCCTTTTCTGTCATACGTTATATGACAATAAGATGGGTAATACTCCTTATTATTTTTTACTATTGGCTTAAGTCTTTTATTTAAAAAGTGTTTAATCGTTATCTTGTTTCCCATATCACCATATTACTTTATCCAACTCATCATCCATCATCTTACTATTAAGATGGACATAAATCATTGTTTCTTTAATCTTTGAATGCTGCATAAGTCGCTGTAAGATATGTATTTGTATTTTCCCTGCCATTATAGTTCCAAAGGTATGTCTTGCTACGTGGCAAGATATTTTTTCTTTTATTATAGTTCTGAGAGGGAGCGGTTTTACAATCTCTTTAAGCGCGCGATTTATATATTGATTGGTAAGCCCAAAAAACATGTATCGATTTGGCAGGAGGTTGTCAATATAAAAATCTTCATACTTTTCAATGTACTGCCTGATAAGTCTTTCTGGCTTTCCTCCGAAAAGTTTGCTAAGGTTAAGTCTATGTGGTTTGAAAGTTTTTTCTGCAGTAAAACTAACTATAAATCCATCTGGCCCATCACTAAAATTGTCAAGAACTAGTCGGCTCGCATCACTGTATCTCAAACCAGTCCAAGAACAAAATAAGAAGAAGTCTCTTATCCTTTTTTTATCATCGTTCTGTAGTTCTAGATTTTCAATTAAGCTGAGCTCTTTAGTGTCGAGAAAAATTCTTTCTGTAGCAATAGATTTAACCTTGAAAGATTTGTAGGGGTCTTTATTTATGTCTAAATAGTTATATTGGATGCTCAGGTTTATAAAAATCTTCAAGTTTTTATGATGCTTTGCGATAGTATTTGTGTGGAGGCCTAGATTAAATAGGTGTGCATCGAAGGAGCAAATAAGCTGGTGATTAAGGTCGTGAAAGTAGATACACCTTCTAAACTGTTTAAGCTTATCTAGGGTTTGTCTCTGGTCGGTAAAAGATTGTCTTGAGATCCTGCTTGACCTCTCATTTAATCTTAGTTCATAAAATTCTGTAAATGAAATATCTACTACTTCTTTATCATAAAGCGAAAGCCCCTCTAAAGAAATTTCTCCATCCCTTTTGACTACTTCTAGTTCGAAGTTTTCTAATCGAGTCTCAAGTTCTCTTATAGATTGATTGAGTCGCACCTGGTTTGGATGTCTATAGATTTTATGATTCTTATTGTCCCAGTTATTGGGAGATATGTACACACCAGTAGGAAAGTATTTGCTTTTACCACTTAAGTATGCACGGATGTAAACTACTGCGCAGCCTTGGCTATTTAGTTTACCTGTGCGCAGGTAATTGTATACTTTGGCATATTTTACTTTTTTCATCTCAAGAATTGTGACATTAAAAAATGCGCAAACAACAGTAAACCACACTTCTTGTACAAAGACCGTAAAAATAATCCAATAAATAATGATTACTTAAAAAGAATAGACATTACTCAATTCCTCAAAAGAGATTGTCACTCAACATCTTAAGTGACTATAAAACAACAAAGGGGAGTCAACGGACTCCCCTTGGCGGTCTGGACGAGACTCGAACTCGCGACCCCCTGCGTGACAGGCAGGTATT
>CAZXYA010000330.1:0-10429 GCA_964644655.1 uncultured Saprospiraceae bacterium
AGTTTAGGCTCAAAAGTCGCCGAATCACTCGACAATATTAACTGGAAAGACTACTCAGTAAAAATTTAGCAACCGTTACAGGATATACCCCAGCAGAAATTTATAAAAAAGGGCTACTCTTTGCTTTCAAGATTGTCTATTGGAAACAGCTACCTTTAGCCATCAAAGTTCACCAATGGGGAGATGCTTTTCGAGAAGTACTTAAGCCTACCGTATTATCACCCCCTCGTATTCATCCGCTTATTAAATTCTGCGCTCGTTACTTGTTTGCTGCGCTTGATAAGCGCCAACATTTTATTGGATGGTATTTTTGTTGCATCAAATTTCAGTAAATAAAGCGGCGTCAAAGTAGATAAAGATTTTTCTATTTTTAATCCATACAAAGCGTATGAAGTCGCCCATTCTTGAACATCCAATTTTTCATTAAACTGTACAATTATTTCATCCAAAATCGCTCCATTTGGTAATCGTATTGCGGTATCTTTTTTGGGCCCTTCTATCCATCCTCTATTTATAATAATTGCCATAATTTTATCGCTCAAAATAGGTAATGCTTCGGGTGCTCGGATTCTCCATTTAATTTGTTTGTCTCTATTTTTTTCAAAAAGGTGAATAGTAGTGGTAGGCGCATCCATAATGTTCATCCCATATCCTGCTTCTTTGGTCCATACATCCGCTTTTTCACAATCTGCTCGTAATTGGGCAAATTCTTCTTTGGTTAATTGACTGGTAGCTTCTCCTTCTTGTTTTGTCCACATTTTTCCATTAAAAATCATCCAACCATTTTCATAAACGGTTAGGTCGAAGATTGGACATCTGCCTTTACAACCTCCTTTGGTGTATTCTAACACTTTTGGCAGAGCAGTTATTTCTTCTTGGGACAATACTTTTTTGGGCAATATTTTTTGGGTAGTGCTGCAGGAGGCTAGGAAAATTAGACTTCCGATTAAGGTTATGACGATGGTTACTTTCATATTACTTTTTATGTTTGGACGTTTCTTGGACTTATACGTAACGGTTTTATAATTTAAATATTTAAAAAGCTCAATAAGAAAATTATAAATTCAATAAATCTTTTAAACTTTAGTACCCAGCAGTCTATAAAGCCAATCAATTAGCAGGAACAGTAGATCTCGATAGACAAAAATTACCTCCTCCTTTGGGGATGATTGCTCCCCGAGTTGGTGATTTAATCTTGATTAATAGTACTTGTGTTCATGCCGTCAATCAAGTTAAAAAAGGGTGTCGGATTACTAGTGGAGGATTTTTAGAGTATTATGGGAATAATCAGCCTTGGAGTATTTAGAGTTAATTAGGTGGCCTAGGATATAAAGCCACTATGTTCGCTTATCAAAAACTAAATAAAATTACACCAAGCTAAAATTGGAAAAGGCCCTACTTGTCCCATTAGCATGTTTAATGTTTAATTGTTAAAGCAATTAGAGTCTTTGACAAATCCCGTGAACTAACTTATTTCAAATTAGATTGGAATTGAGCCAATCTAATTTGATAAATCACGGGATTTGTAAGAGAACCAGAAATTATTTGTTATTTTTCAATATGCTTTTTAACTTATTTTCTAGCTTAGTCAATTCTTTAATATATTCATCGCCAAACCTATCTTTATTTTCTATTTTTTTAATGTAATTAAGTGCTTCTTTTGGTTGGTCATTCTTTAGATATAAGGTGACAATATTTAGATGTGCCTTTATTTGGATAGAATTACTAGCTAACGCTACCACATTTTTAAGCTGCTCAATTGCTTTGGGATAATCCGTTAATTTATGGTAAGTATTTGCCATTAAAATATGCAAATGGATTGAATCAATTCCTTTCCTTGTAGCTAATAATTGATTTCCTTCTTTAATAATTGTTTGATAATCCTTTTTATCAAAAGCGACTGTTACTGACCTAAGATTACCTGTAATATCCTCTTTATATTTATAAATAAGCTCATTAGGGTAAGAAGCAGTATTAAACCTAAATACACCAATTAGCAATAAAAAGGAAGCTGCAATACTCAATCCAACTATTCTTTTGCTCCAGAGTGGCCTAATTTTCGGGGGATCAATTTTGATGTTTTCTTTTACTAATTTTTCATCCCATTTCTTTATTTTTTCAATAAAAGGGTCGTTATCATTATGGAGAGGCACTTTAATTTTCGATGCTTTCTTAGAAACGGTTAGTCCGTTCTTATCCAAGTTTTTCATTTTTTGCTTAATTTTATTTCTGCCAACTAATTGAATAAGCATTCGCTCTTCATGTATAGCTTGAATTTTTTTAGCAAAAGTTGTATCTATTGCTATTCTCTCAGAGATTAGTCGATTTTCTTCTTTGGACAAACGTTTTTCTAAGTATGCTATAATCTTGGATTCTTTCATATCCTCTTTATTTTATGCTGTTTATCTTAGAGCATGTTTAAAATTCCATCAATTGGCTGCAAGTGGCAAATTTTATCTTGTAGGTCGTTAAAAATTTTGACCAGCCAAAAGGATGCTAAAAATTTTTGCCTACTACAAAATAAAATTTGCTCACTTTCGCTCAATCATAAAAATTTAAACATGCTCTTAATGAAATCTAAAGAAATCTGGAAATTGAGTAGCAATTTCTTTTGCTTCTTTTAAGGCTTGTGATTTTGCTACTTTAATCGCATTTACATTATTATTTAATTTTTCTGCGATTACTTGATTACTGCAGCCTTCATAAGTTAATTCTAATATTCTACGTTTCCTTTTACTAAGTTTAGGTAAAATATATTGTTGGAAAAATTGCTCTTTTTCAGGAGTAATATATTCTTCTTTTGGTAAAAAGGTACTTTCTTGCCATTCTTTATCTCTATTTTTCCGTTTGTATTCCTTGGATTTTCCCCATAAAGCATTTTTGCAAGCTTTTAGAAAATAGGCTTCTAGGCTAAGATTGAGTACAAAAGTATCTTCTGATATTCTTTCATATACATCACAAAAGGCAGTAGCGATAATGTCTTTTATGGTTTCTTTAGTCTTAATCATTTTTTTAAAATATTAAAAATTTTGGCATAGAATCTTTCGTTACAAATTTCAATTGCTTCAGTCCTAGCTTCCCCTCCTTGTTTAAACATATCTACTAGGGCATCATCAAAGTGTTTAGTGCAAAGACCTCGATAAAAGTCTTTTAGTTCTTTTTTCTGTAATTTAGTTGGTTCTTGCTCTATTGATTCTTTTAATTCTTTAGTGATTATTTTGTAAGAAGCCTCAATAAATTCCTCTGGACAACGTATCCATACATTTCTTCCAATAGTTCGCCATTCTTTATTTAAATAAATGAATTGAAGGGCTTTATCTCTTTCTGTCTCCTGATGGCTTAATAGCATGTTTTTAAGCTGATTTTCAGTATAACTCATTATGCTTGTATTCATTAGAGTAATAAAATGAAAAAGGTTATCTCTTTTTTTAAAAAAGTGAAAATAAGACATTATAACAATATTGTATCTATAAAAAACAGCTTCTTTAAAAAAAATCCTTTTTTTAGATAACCTTTGGTTTCCAATATACTCTAGCTTAACAAATGTCAACTTTAACAAACAAAACTTGCTTATGAAAAAGTTTATATTATTCCTTAACTGTTTCTTTCTATTGTTTACCAATGAAATATCAAGTCAAGTGCAGGACACGACGCTTGCTCGACAATTTTTAGCAACAGCGATGGCAAAAAGAGATTCTGCTATGTATGACCAAATGATTGCATTATCGGAACAAGCAGGAGCTATTTACAAAGAAAAATTAGGAGCTAAGAGTTTAGAATATGCGAATACTTTACACCAAAAGGCCATTGCTTTACGAATAAAAGGTAAATCAAAAGAAGCGTATCAATATTGGGAAAGAGCTTATAAGATACGTTCTGAACAATTAGTGGATCAATCAGCAGATATGGGCTGGTCTTACATTACGCTTAGTCGATTACTGGCTAGTGAATCAAAGTACGATACAGCATTAGCGGTCATTGAAAAAGCAGTTAAGTTTTCTAAGCAAATAGTAGATAATTTTCAATTAGCGGATGCTTTATTAGCAAAAGCATATATTCTCGATTCACAAGGGAATCCACAAATAGCGGTTCAATTACAAAAAGATGCGCTTTCCTTATATAAAAAGTATTATCCTAATAATAGTTTAAAGATAGCCTATACAACAGCTACAATAGGCATAACCTATAATTTTATTGATAGAGAGGTAAGTGATGAATATATTCTGAAAGCATTAGCTAGCTATCAGGAACAATTAGGAGCAAAGAATTTTTGGGCAGGCTATTGTTTATTTTTTCTAGGGATTAATAAACAGGAGAATTATGAAATAGATGAGGCAATAGGGTATTTTAAAACGGCAAAAGAAATTTTTCAAGAAATAGTACCTACAAATCATCCTATGAATATTCAGTCTTCTATGAATTTTGCCTTCATGCTTTATTATCAGGGCAAAAAAATGAAAGCTATTAAGGCGTATGAACAAATAGGAGCTAATTTGAAACCATCCGCCCCTAAATATGACTACCTAATCGGAAAGGTTTATCAAAATTTAGGGGGAATTTACCACGAAGTGGGAAATGATTTGAAAGCGCAAAGTTATTTTGAAAAACACCTTTATACTTTGGAAAAAACAAATGGAAATTCTTTGGACATAGCTACGTCAAAAAATAATTTAGTGGTATCCTATTTTAGTACCAATCAATTAGAAAAAGCTAAAAAGCTATTAGATGAAGTAGCAATGTATTTGGAAAAATGTGGAGATATGATAAGCTGTGAAAGCATAAAGATGTTTTTCTATCAGAATAAAGCTGGCTATTATGAAAAAATAGGTATTCAAGAAAAAGCCATTGATTATAATTACAAATATGCCTTACAAAGTGAAAAATTACGGCAACCTGACAATAGTAGAAATGCCTACGTTCACTTGGCACATAGCTATAGTCGTCAAGAAGATTATCTTACTGCTCTCACCTATATGAAAAAAGCAGAAACCTTAAACCAACAACTGGAACATAAAAGTAATGATATTTTAGGTGATTTAGGATTGATTTACTTAGAATTAGAAGAATATGATAAAGCAGAGCAATATTTAAACCATTGTCTTGAACTAATCGCCAAAGAAAACCCAGAGAATAGTCGGATAGCTACTCTTTATAATAACTTAGGAGTACTTTATCTAAAAACTAAAAGATATAAAGCTGCCGAAAATATCATTAAAAAAGGGATGGAGAGAACTATAGTAGTTTTTGGTAAAAAGACGCCAAAAATAACGGAAAATTATATCAATCTTGCTAACCTCTACATTCAAAAACAGGACTGGACACGCGCAAAATCTATGTTGCAAAAGGCAGAAATTCTATTATTTCCTAAAGAAAAAGCAGAAAAATGGGTCAACCAAAAAGAACATATTCTTAAAGGGTATTTTGGTTTCCAACATAAATTATATGCAGGTTTGTATAAAGCAGACAATAAAATTATTTACCTAGATGCTATTATTGCAAACTGTCAACAAGCTCAAGAATTTGAAGCCTATTATACCAAATCACTTAATACAGATTTTGCTAAAAGTAAAACCTATGAAAGAATCTACCCTTATTATCTCTATGCTATAGCAGCTTATCAGGAAAAAATAATACAAGACCCTTCAAAAGCTGAAATTTATAAAAACAAAATATACGAACTTTCTGAGCAAGGCAGTCAAAAACTTCTTAGAGCTAAAATCCTCAATACCAATATTGAAACCTATGCTGATTTACCCGCTAAAATTATTCAACAAAAAATTGATTTAGAACAAAGTATTTTATTGCTAGAGAAGAAAATAGCGTTAGGAAAAGAGCAAGATTGGGTGAAGCCAGATAGTATTCAAAAATTGTATCAATTATTAACAAATGAGCGAATTAATTATGCCAGTTTAATGGACACCCTTATCAGAGAGGAGTATCCTGAATATTATAATTTAAAACGTAATGATGAGATTACCTCACTTGAAACGATTCAAGCTAATTTAGAATCAGGAGAAGTTTTGCTGAAATATGTTATTGCTGATACCAATATTTTTTTATTAGCTATTACTCCCAAAGCGTATGAGGTAAAAGTTATTCCAAAGGATAGTATGCTACTTCATTCTTTAAATACCTTTCCAGCATTACTTGCTAAAAACATTGTGGGAAAGGAGGAGGAAATACTTTTTAAAACTAAGTATCAATCATCAGCTACTTATTTGCATCGAGTTCTTATTGAGCCAATTCAACATTTATTGGCAAAAAAACTTATTATTATTCCTGATGGTGCTTTGTATCATTTACCTTTTGAGAGTTTATTAGTGACTCAATCTAAAGAAGATAGTCCATACTCGGATTGGCACTTTTTATTAAAAGACCAACAAATTAGCTATGATTTTTCCGCTACGCTTTATTATGGTCAACAAAATAAAACGGTCTCTAAAACAAGGCATAATTTACTATCTATTGCCCCACTTTTTGAAGGAAAGGATACCCTACCTATTCCTCAATATAGAGCAACTCGTCAATCAACTACTTATGCTGTCTTAGCGCCACTCCGATTTAATATTCCAGAAGCAAGGATTATTGATAGTTTATTTTATGGTAAATTGTTAGACGGGGCAAAAGCTACTTTAGCCAATTTTTTAGCAATAGTTTCGGATTACAAAATTATTCATTTTGCTACACATGCAGCAGCCAACAAGAAAAATGGAGATTATAGCCATATCTATTTTTCTAAACAAGATAGCCTTACCGAATATATTTTATATGCCAAAGATTTATATGGTTTTAAGCTAGATGCTGATATGGTGGTCTTTAGTGCTTGCGAAACAGGAGGCGGGGAATTAAAAGATGGAGCAGGAATTATTAGTTTGGCAAGAGGCATGATGTATGCTGGGGCAAGAAGTGTGGTCGCTTCTGCTTGGCAAGTGGATGATGAACTTACCCAAGCCTTAATGATCGCTTTTTACCAAAATTTAAAAGATGGTTTCTCCAAAGATGAAGCACTTCAACAAGCTAAATTAAAGTTTATTCAAGACTATAAAAGTTCTCCTAGATATTGGGCTCCTTTTATGGCTTATGGAAATATGGAGGTAATTGATTTAGAGAACAGCTTTACTGGTTGGTGGAAGTATTTGCTAGGATTCTTTGTTATATTGGGGTTAATATATTTGATGAAAAATAAAAAAATAATTTAAAAAGAGATAACCTTTCTCTTTTTAAAACTCTTAGTAGTGAGGCCAATAATTTAAAAGGTCTTGCTTAAAAATATTTTCTCATTTAGACAACTCGTTTCCAGTTTTTCCTGCTTTGTATAAGCTGCTTTCGTGTTATGCGGAAGCTTGGGATTGGTTTGTCTTTAATAAAAAATCAACTTGCTTAATTATGAAAAACATTTATCAATTTAGCGTTCTTATTTTTATTTTTAATTTGTTTAATCTTTCTCTCTTTGCCGAAAATGCTGCTTGTGATACACCACCAACGGGCTTGCGAATAGTTACCAAAGGACATACCTATTTTCATATTGTTTGGGATGATAATCACGCAGGAGATTATGAATTTAGAATTAGGCCTAAAGACGGCATTTGGTTTGAAAAAAGACAAATAAGTGAGAAAATATTCATTAAAGACCTGACTCCTTGCACAGAATATGAGTTACAAGTAAGCGCAATATGTTCTCCTACTCCAAGTGACTTCTCTGAATCTTTGATTGTAAAAACCAATGGTTGCGATGACACCTACTGCCATTCCTATGGACTTGTTAATGACCGCTATATTCGGTCTTTTAGTTTTAATGATATGATTAATAATTCAGGTAATAACTATGGCTATGGAGATTACACCAAATTGTTTACTAAAGTGAAAAGAAATAATAGTTATGACATAAGAATACAACCAATAGAACCAGGATATGGTGATTACATTAAAATCTGGATTGATTTCAATGGAGATAATGATTTTGAAGATGAGGGCGAATTAGTGAAAGATATTAAGGTTTACTTATCAGAAAGATATATTTATAGTCAGATTTTAATTCCTGCTAATGCTGCATTGGGAGTAACAAGAATACGAATTTCATTAAGTGATGATGAGCATGCTGAATCTTGTGACACTAGAGGTTATAGAGAAATAGAGGACTATACCCTTGTTATAGAAGGAGATGGTTTTACAGCAAATCTAGAAGAGGTTGATGTACATTATGATATTACTCGAATATCTACTGAATGTAGAATTCCTGAAGAATTTGAAGTGAAATATATAGGATATTCTTTGGTTCAATTTGATTGGAAACTTAATGGGAGTGAAGATTATCAAGTAAGATTTCGAGAACCAAATACTAATAAAGGAAATTGGGTTTATACATCTTGGCTATCAGTATCCGCAGTAAATTTAATTCTAACCCCTTGCTCAGAATACGAAGTACAAGTACGCAACACTTGTGATGGATATTTGTCTGAACACAGAAGTGAGTTTTCTCAATCCATTTTTTTTACAACAAAAGGTTGTGATGATGCTTATTGTTATAGTTATGGTATTAATGGTCGTTGGGCATGGGGAGCTAATTGGATAGAACGTTTCAAACTAAATACCCTAAATAACAATTCTGGCAATAATGGTGGCTACGCTAATTTTACAGAAAAATCTACAATTCTTGAAAAAGGAAAAAGCTATGAAATAGATATTTTACCGGGTTATTTTAGATTTGACACCTATACAACTGTCTGGATTGACTTTAACCAAGATAATGATTTTAATAATGAGGAAGAATTAGTATTTCAAAATATAGACCATGGAGATGATTGGATATTAGGAGATATAACCATTCCAACTAATGCTTTAAATGGGGAAACAAGGATGAGAGTAAGTATGGGATTATTTGATTACTCAGCCCCTTGTGATACTAAAGGCTACAGAGACGTAGAAGATTATACCGTTATTATAGAAGGAGAAGAGGTAATGACAACTTCAAATAACAATACAATTATCAATGAAGATATAGTTACAATTTATCCAAATCCAGCTACTTCTTCCACTACTCTAAAATTGAATTTTAAGGAAGCGGCTACTGCACAAATTAAATTAACAACCTTAAATCGTCAGGAAGTTTTCCAACAAAGCGTTCCTTTTCAGCAAGGAGAACATGATTATACTATTCCTTTAGATAACATTTCTAACGGCATCTATTTTATCCACCTTATTTCAGAAGGTGGTAGTGTTTTAAGCAAAAAATTAGTTGTGGCGAGGTAAGATTCTAAATACTGGCTATTGATAATCAAAATGTTAGGATTTCTCTTGAAGCCCCCCTAAAAATCAAAGTAAAAACGATAAACAGTTCCTAGACAAAAAATCGGTCAGCAAACTTCCGCTTGCTGACCGAAAAATTAAATGAGATAATATTAAAAGTTTTGCTGTGAAGCCCTAATTACAAGTAATTAGGTTCAACAACGAGTATTTTTTACTCAATCACAATCATCCGCTTTATCACCTGCTTTTTATCCATTATTAGTTGGTAATAAAGAACCCCTTTGTCAGCTAAGTCAGTAGCGTTAATCTGGATTTCATGTTGTCCTTTTTCGTAGACACCAGCGATTTCCTTTAACACTTTCCCTTGCACATCCAAGATGCTCAAGTTAGCCTTACCTGCTTCTGGTAAGTAAAATCCGATAGAGGTTGTTTCTCTAAATGGATTTGGACGGTTTTGATAAAGTTGAATACCTCTTGGCCTGGAGTTTGTGAAATCAAGTTTAACATTGGTAATGTTACCCTCGGCATCGTAAGCTTCCGCAGTCGTGATACTGGAATTGATACTCAGTTTTTCGCTCAATCGCCCAGCAGAACTGGATTTGAAAATCAAGCTGAATAATTTGGTATCGGTCGCAGTAGGAGCTGCACCAGCAATATTCCAACTAGTTGTTAGCAAACCTCTTTTAGTTAAATTAAATCCGAAATTATGTTTACTGGCAGTCGCTTCTACCAGTTCAATTAATGCCAAATCTTTAAAATCAATCGTAAATTGATAGCCTTCCAAAGTAGTTGTTGCTGGTAAGACAAAGTCAACGGTATAAGTTTGTCCTGCTTCCAAATCTTGGTCTGCTACCTGAATCGCTGTAAAGCTTCTAGAATCGGCTCCCATGATTTGGTCAAAACTAGCACTTTGGTTGACATCCCCAATTTTTACCGCCATGAAATCTGCCTGCATTACTGTTTCCATTTCTGACAGTTCAATTGCCTCTCGATAGGCTTCGTCGGCTGGATTGGTATTGGTAAAGGTGTAAGTTGCATCTACAAATTTCCAACTGGTGTTATTAGGGAATTTTTGATTGATATTCAAGATTAATTGCCTTAATTGTACCATGTCATAAGCAGAGATAGTGCCAGATTGGTTCACATCTGCGGCAACATATTGGTACGGGGAATTAAATGATTG
>CAZXYA010000331.1:0-10421 GCA_964644655.1 uncultured Saprospiraceae bacterium
TTTAGCACGATTTCCCTGACTCCTGACCCCTGAAATCTGACTCCTAAGTAGTTACCTATTTTAAATCGTGTGTTAAAACAGTTGACATAGCAGGCAGAGTTTGCGAAAAAAGCATTGTAGAATAATAATAAAGCAATTCAATTATGATTAGAACTTGTATTCTAGATCAATTCATCGTTTATCATTCTTATCTCTTATCTTAGGGCTATTCCATTCTTCTTTTTGTGCAAAATCCACAATTTCCTTCATAGCACGTACGATACTCATAAACACTAAATAGCTAATGGTAATCACTATAAAAATCCATTTGAAGGAACCTGCATCATTCATTCCTAGACCAGAAATTAAATAGGCCAATCCACCTAAAGCACCAACACAAACGATAAAACCGATAACTGCTTGCACCCAATATTTTTCTGCATTGGCGGCATTAAGGCTAAAAACTACATTAAAAATGGAATAAAATAAAAGGAAAGTAGAAGCAAAAACCCAGGGTCTTTCAGGTCTCAAGGCTAAAGTGTCCTCAAATAATAGGCAAGACAACATAAAAAATAAGCCTAGGCCTACAGAAATAAGGACTTGAACAGGTGGTGTTGCTTTTTCAAAAATATCCATAATTATCATTGAAAACGTTATGGTGAAAAACGACCATTAGCCAACTAACATCAAGTTGCTGTAATTGTTCCAAACAAATCGTAATCATTGGCATCTGTAATCGTAATATTGGCAAAATCTCCAATTCTTAAATAGTTATCTTTTGCACTCACTAATACTTCATTATCCACTTCTGGTGAATCCGCTGCTGTACGCCCAACAAAGTAGTCTCCTTCTTTTCTATCAAATAAAACTTTAAATGTTTGTCCAATTTTAGCTTCATTTTTCGCTAGAGAAATATTTTGTTGTACTGCCATCAAACGATTAGATCGTTCTGCTTTTACTTCAGCCGATACATCATCATCTACCTCATAGGCAATGGTATTTTCCTCATGGGAATATTGAAAAACCCCTACTCTATCAAATTGCATTTCTTCTACAAAATCTACCAATTCTTCAAATTCCGCTTCTGTCTCGCCTGGATACCCTACCAAAAAGGTGGTTCTAATGGTGATATTAGGCACTTTTGCTCTTGCACTTCTAATTAATTCCGTTGTTTCTTTTCGAGTAATTTGCCGACGCATTCTTGCTAATACGGAATCACTAGCATGCTGCAAGGGAATATCTAGGTAATTATTTACTTTGGGTAACCTCGCCATTACCTCAAAAATCTCCATTGGAAATTTACTTGGATAGGCATAATGCAAACGTATCCATTCTATGCCTTCCACATCAGATAATGCTTCCAATAGTTTTGGTAATTCTCTTTTTTTGTAAATATCTAAGCCATAATAAGTCAATTCCTGTGCAATTAGAATCAATTCTTTAACACCTCTCCTAGCCAAGTTTTGGGCTTCTTTTACCAAAGATTCAATCGTTCTAGAAATATGTTTTCCTCTCATTAGAGGAATGGCGCAGAAGGAACAAGTTCGATTACAGCCCTCCGATATTTTTAAATAAGCAAAATGCATGGGGGTCGTTGTCCAACGTTCCCCAATTAATTCATGTTTATAATCCGCATTTAATTTTTGTAGTAATCCCGGTAATTCTAAGGTACCAAAATAGGCATCTACTTCAGGGATTTCTTCTTCTAAATTACTTTTATAGCGCTCTGATAAACAACCTGTTACATATAATTTTTCAATCCCTCCTTCTTTCTTAACAGTTGCATATTGTAAAATCGTATTTACCGACTCCTCTTTCGCTAAATCAATAAATCCACAAGTATTGACAATGACCACATTGGCATCATCATTTTCACTCTCATGTGTCACCTCAAAATCATTGCCCTTCAATTGGGTAATCAGGTTCTCCGAATCTACTAAATTCTTTGAACAACCAAGTGTAATCACATTAACTTTATCTTGTCTTGTTGTTTTAGTCTTCAATATTTTAAATTTTTCGCAAAGATAGGGAGTTTTGGGGGAATGAGGTATAAAGACTATAAGGTTATGAGTGGAATAATTCATAACCTCATCACCTCTTGGACTCGTCACCTTTCCCCCTCAACTCAATCATCGTCGTCTTCTTCTCCACCGACAGCGACAAAAAGGATTCTGTGCGACCAATATTCGGAATGGTTACTAGCTTTTCTAATAAAAAATGGTTGTATTCCTCGATATTATTGACCAATACTTTTAAAATAAAATCTGCTCCACCTGTCACATAATGGCACTCCAGAACTTCAGGAAATTTGATAGCCATACTGGTAAATTGTTGTACGATTTTTTTAGAATGCTCTTTTAAAAAAACATGAACATAAGCATTGAGTTTTTTGCCTACCTTTTCAGGATTGAGTACAGCTACATAACTATCAATAATACCTGCTCGCTCTAATTTTTTAATTCTTTCAAAAGTCGGTGTCGTTGATAAGTTTAATTGTACGGCTAAATCTTTAATTTTCATGCGACAGTCTTGTTGTAATAACATCAATAGTTTTTGATCAATCGCGTCCAATTTTAATTCCATTATTTTAGTGCTTTACTTACTAGAAAAATTTTCTACTTAAGATATTTCTAATCCACAAAACTAGAATAATATTCTATTAATTAAATGAATAAGTTCTTTTTTTTCTTATTTCCACTATTATACAGAAAATTTAGTTCGATTTATCTAACTTTACAGCATAGTTACCTAACCAAATAATATAGTGGAAAATCGGTAAAAGACATCTATTTTTTGTCTTTCCGATTTTTCCTTTTCTTGGATACCCTACCCTAAAAATAAGCTAACCACTAGCTATTCCTAAAATATCTATTTACACTCTTTTTCTGAATTCTCCTTCCATATTTTGACTAATACTTGTCATTTTCTTAAAATATTAGAAATTTAAATCTATAAACAAGTTATTACTAACTCGCATAAACGAAAAAAACAACACATCTTAAAACATTAGCTATCAAATAATTACACAAAATTACCTAATTCACTTTCTTGTACAAACCTTATTTTTTATTCTTTTTTATTTTCTTAAGTAACACCATTTTTGTAGTGCTGAAATCTATCAAAGTTTTACCAACCGTTATATACTTAAAAAATGGTAAATGATTCAGCAAACGATGTCATACAATCCCGATTTGTTTAACCAAACAAAAGCTATTGTCAATATTAGGTGATAGCAACTGATTTAAAAAATTACACAACATGAAAAAGCGTTTACCATTTTTTGGTCTTCTATTAGGTCTTTTACTGGGAAGCAGTAATCTAATGGCAGCAGATTTTACGATTGAAGGAAAAGTATCTATTGTACAAGAATCCGTTCCATTACCTTTTTATGAGGTTAGTATTGCAGATGGAACAGGTAAATATATAGTTTCTGTAACGACTTCTTTTACAGGAAAATACAGTCATACCTTTGATATACCCGCTGAAGAAGCAGTACAATTTGAGGTTTCTGTAATTGATAGATGTACAGGCGAAGCGTTGATTGAAGCTATTGAAAAAGAAGGAGAGAAAATAACCATTGATTTTTTGGTTTGTGATCCAGATATTATTACAGGAGAGGAAGAAACGGAAGAAGAAGAAGAAGGAGAGGAAGAGGAAAATCCAGATGGAAACGAAGAGGAGGAAGATGGAGATTATGGAGGCTTGCCTGATTTTTTAAATTGTGAAGCATTAGGCTTAGACCTTCCTGTTTGTGTGGTAGAAGCAGATGGAAATACAACCGAATATAGCAATGCTTGTATTGCACTAGACGCTGGTATTGAATTAAGTCAACTAACTTTTTGTGATGGTTTACCGATTGGGGATGGAGGTTTAGGAATTGGAGGCGGATTTAACTGTGATCAGTTAGGCTTTGATATTCCTATTAATGTATGTGTAACCAATGAGACAGGAGAAGCACTTAATCTACCCTTATGTGATGCTTTAAATGAAGGGTATCCAATTAGTCAAATCGAATTCTGTGATGGTTTAGGTGGATTGGATGGATTAGATTCATTGGATTGTGAAGGCTTAGGCATCAATCTTCCAGTTTGTACTACAGACGCAGATGGAAATGAAGTAAATTTTGATAATCCATGTGATGCCTTAAGTGCAGGGTTTGAATTAAATCAATTAAATTTATGTGATGATATTCTTAGTGGTGGCGGACTTGATGGCATTGATTGTGAAGACCTAGCAACAGATATTCCTTTTACTATTTGCGTAACCAATGAAGCAGGGGAAACACAAGAAATTGAATTATGTGAAGCTTTAGCTGACGGTTTATCTTTCGATGAATTAGTATTATGTGATGGAGGAATGGGCTTATTAGATTCATTAGATTGTGAAGGCTTAGGCATCAATCTTCCAATTTGTGGGACAGATGGAGCTGGAAACGAAATCACCTTTAATAGTCCTTGTGAAGCATTAGATGCTGGGTTTGAGTTAAATCAATTAAGTATTTGTAATGATATTTTGGAGGATGGTATCGAAGGCATTCTAGGAGATTTAGATTGCGAAAGTCTTGGTTTGTCGGTAGATATTCCAGTTTGTACCACCAATGAAGCAGGAGAGCAGGTAGAATTAATGCTTTGTGATGCCTTAACTCAAGGGATTTCTTTAGAAAATGTCGATTTATGTGATGGAGCTTTGGATGATATTGACTGTGCTGGATTAGGTATTAACTTACCAGTATGTTCAGTTGATGCAGATGGAAACGAGGTCACTTTTGATAATCCATGCGATGCCTTAGCTGCTGGGATTGCACTTAATGAATTAACTTTCTGCGAAGGGTTAATTGATAGCGTCTTGGAAAATGTAGACTGTACTACTTTTGATTTTGAATTACCTATTCCAGTTTGTATTACCAATGAATTAGGAGAACAAATAGAGCTAGATTTATGTGATGCCTTAAGTCAAGGTATTGCAGTTGATAATATAGAAATTTGTGCCAGCACCATTACAGGAATCGGTTCAGATGATTGTGAAGCACTAGGATTAGACATCCCAGTATGTGCCATTGATGCAGATGGAAATAAAGTGGAGTATGCCAATCCTTGTGATGCTTTAGCCGCAGGATTAAACATAGAAGACTTGACTTTTTGCGATAATCTTTTGGAAGATGTCATGGAAGCAGCGTTCAACAATACAACTAGTACCGAAGAAGAGGCTATAGAAATAGAGCAAGCCACTTTATTCCCAAATCCTGCTAGTAGTTCCCTTATTTTAAGCTTGGAATTCACAGAAAATACAGAATATGAAGTCAATGTACAATCAATAAATGGTAATGCTATTTATAGACAAAAATACAATGCGTTAAATGGGGCAAATATGACCGATATGGATGTATCTTCGCTGAGCGCTGGAATCTACCTTTTACAGGTTGTTACTCCTAGAGGAATTAAGACGATGAAGTTTATAAAACAGTAGGTAGTTAACCTTAAAACTGTCATTAGAAATTTGTTAAAAAGAACAATTTTCTACAAAAATATAGAAGTGGCATAGCTGGTTTTTAGTACCAGTTCACCCCCTAAAAAACTAAGTATTATACTGTAAAAGTTAGTCTGTGAGGGTACTACTTTGAGGGAATCTTTCTTTAGGAGAGGTTCCCTTTTTTAATATTAAATTCAATGTAAAAAATCCGTTCCATTCTGTTGTCATCCCGTCCGCAAACGGTTAAATCTGTCCTTATTCGTTTGGAATCCTACTAGTTCGTCAAATACATAACTGCAATTTCAACTTCAAAAGTAGGACACAACATAAACAGCCTACACCGCCTTAAACCAAAGCTTTTTTAATTCCTTAGCATCTCCTCCAGCATAGTCTACAAAAATTTCTGTACCTGCTCCCGTAGTCTTAATACAATGAAATTGTAAGACCTTTCCTTCTAAGTCTAATACAATTTCTGCATTAGGTTTTACGGAATGGTTATAAATAGCCCCATAGCCTAAAGGAATACAAGTCGCCCCAATTGGTTCTGGCCAATTATAATAATAATCATGAAAAATAGTCTTATCTATTAATTGTTTCTGGTTGGGAGGAATAATGATTAAAGGACAGAATTCAATAATATCTCCTTTACTAATATCAACAGCCGTAAAAACCCCTCTACCCCGCCCTTCTGAGTCGGCAATATATAAGCCTGGAATGTGTAGCATTTTCTCATTTTCGTGAAAAATAGTGGCTTAATTTTGTCTATTTTAATAAACTTAAAAAACCATTTTTTGTAAGTTAATTGTTTTTTTTCAAAAAATAGCTTTTTACATCAGGTAATCACTTCTTCAACACGAAGATATCTATTTATGATAGATGGGGTGGCTTGATTTATTTCGGAAACAGATGGGATGGTACACACAACAATAAATTTGTAAATCAAGGAGTATTCATTTACTTTATCAAATTTATCAGCCTTGACGGGTCAGAAATGAATTTCAGCGGGGAATATGTTGTTTGCCTTGCACCTGATGTTTTTGCCGCTATAGTTCCTATTGTTAATTGTATGATGCAATTTGGTGTTTCAAAAATAATATCAACTGATTAGACCCACCCACCTTTATTTGAGTGTGAGACAAATTAGGGGCAATCATAATGCGCTGTGTTGATTTCAGAAGACTAATTAGTTCAAAGAGTAAATTTAAATCATTGATTTACTATTCATTAAACCAGAATAAACAATGGCCCTTTAACTCAAAGTATAACTGAACTTGTATTTCGTATACAAAATGCCCCTAATGTGTCACGCACTCCCTTTATTTTATCACAATTTTTTACATAATCTTCGATTCAGAAATAAACACCTTACAATCAATTAATTAAGTATATGAATTATTAAATATTAAAAAATTCATGTAAGTTTTTTTCTCCGCATGTATAAATAATGCTAGTTTTTGAACAAATAATGCTAGTTTTTAAAAGAATAATCCACCTCTTTTCTCTTTCTTATTCCCATATTTGGGGCATAGACTCAAAAAAAAGTATACGAATTAACCACTCAATTACGTATCATGATTAATCAAACTCAAATAGGGAAATCTGCATTAGCAATCGGTACTTTTATTGGCCTGTTAAAACCAACAGAAACGCAGGGACAATATTCAATTAATAGGGATTTTTTTGCTGACCCTAGTGTCTTGATGGAAAGTTGCGGAGATCGGATGTCCGACCTTGTCGACCTTTTATATCTCATCTTGGGTGCTCCTGCCGACAATCCTCCTCAACCCGCAGTATTTACCAATGCCACATGGTTAATGATTCAAAATCCTGATACTGGTGGAAAATCTCCCTTTTACTTGGTTGTTCCAGCTCAGGATGGAGGGTTAGCCCCTAAAGCTGGGGCCGCTGGAATTGGAGCTTTGCTACCAGCAACAGTCGGAAACCTTACCCTTGAAGTATATATTTATATCCCTCTTTTTGGCTATACTGCCAACGGAACAAGGTTTTTACTCGATCAATCCTCATCAGCCCTTAGGGTTGGTCTGAATGTTGTCAATAATAACGGAAAGTTTACTAGCGGAAGTAGTAGTTTAGTTAAACCTAATTTTATAGAGACCTTAACAAAGCTATTCAAAAACGTATTACCACCCTCCTTTTCAGCTATATTATTCGGCATATTTGGCAGGATACATCGGACTATTCAACACATTTTTTCAAGAAAAAAAGGAATCGATATTGATACCAGCGATAGTGTCAGTTTTTCAGGAATCAATATTGACGCTGATATATTTTTTAGCGAAACCGCACCTACCTTCCAGCTTCAGTTCCTAGATCTAGCAGGAACTCCTGACCCAACTACCTATACAACACTTAGTTCATTACTCAACAAAAATGTTGAAACATGGCTCGGAACGATAGTTCTTCAAGATGCTGATGTTACTACTTGGCTCAACAAAAAAATCGGAGAAAGTTCAATTACAGCAGGTCAATTGTTGACGGCAGCTGGCTTTATTTCCGAGTCCAATAGCCTCTATTCCCTAACTTTAGATAGTTTAAAAGGTAAAAGTCCAGAACAGATAGCCTTACAATTTTTGTATGGGATGTTGGACACCTTAGCAGTAAATGGTCGGGAAGATCCATTAGTCAAACTACCTGGCGGAGGGATTTTCATAACATCTGTAACGGCTACAAATAATAGCAAAAATTATGGATTAGGTATGCAAATGCTTATGCCTTTAATGAATGATCAAGGTGCTGAACCAAAGATTGATTTGTGTTTTGGAGCTTGGTTGAGCGGAGAGGAAGTGGAAAATAACTGGATGAAACGAAGTGAGCCCAATGAAGCCGTAATTCCTACAGATGGGATAGTTGTCTGGATGATTAATCATTCCGCCAGCAGCACCACTTTTGCACCCGATTTCACCCTCACCAGCATGGGATTGAATATTAAAGGTAGTTCTGGGAATCCACTATTTAGCATTGATGGCTATACGCTGAACGGAGCAGAACTCCGAGCATCCTTAAATCCCGTGACACTTTCCGACACTAGTACATGGACATATGGATTTGCCTCCAAGCTCGACCAAATGGGTATCCCGTTGGCTCCTCCTCAAACTGGCGACTCAGATACCTCGAATGGAAATCCTGTAGCTCAAAGTTTGCTTCAGACTGATGGTAATTCCAATAATGGTGCGGATTCCTCAGGAGATCAGGCATCGGTCGATCCTACTTTTAGTACTGCAGTAGCTTGGTATCTAGATGGTGAATTAAACCTACAACTTTATAATTCGGACGATCAACCAACCGACAAACCGGTGATTATTCCTGTCAATCGACAGTTGGGACCGCTTTTATGTGAAAAAATAGGAATAGGTTGGGTCAATTCGGATTTGATGTTTTCTGTCCTTTTCGATGGGAGTGTAAAACTTGGGCCATTGGACGTTTCCTTACAAGGACTCACCGTAGGAATCCCAGTTGAAACGCCTACCGAGTTGGACAATTACACCCTCGACCTCGAAGGAATGGGTGTTGCCTTCAACGCAGGTTCGATTAGTCTAGACGGTGCTTTTGCAAAAATACCCCCACCTGATGATCAAACCTTCACAGAATACGATGGTACGGTAGCCCTTAAAGCGGGAACTTTTGCCTTAAGTGCCCTTGGCGCCTATGCTTATATTCCTGCATCTCAAGGACAAACCAACGGCTATACTTCTCTTTTTATTTTCGGACTCTTTATTGAACCTCTTGGCGGACCTGAGTTCTTTTTTGTTACTGGACTAGCAGCAGGGTTTGGCTATAACCGTGGAATAACTCTACCCAATCAAAACAGCGTTTCAGACTTTCCTTTTGTTGCCCTCTTAAATGATCCGACAAAATATGGTCCACTTGATGACCCAACCACTCTGCTTAGTAAGATTGACAGCGATGTACCGCCCGAACGAGGAGAGTATTGGTTAGCTGCGGGTGTTCGTTTCACTTCTTTTGACCTTATTAATACATCAGCCTTGCTTAGCGTAGAATTTGGTCAAGAATTGGAGATTGGTATTTTAGGAATTTCTTGGATGAGCTTACCTCCACCTCCTGCTCCTGGTAGCAATCCTCCAGAAACAAAATTTGCCTATGCAGAATTAGGGATTGATATTCGAATATTGCCCTCGAAGGGGCAAGTTATGGCATCAGCCATTCTTACCCCAAATTCTTATGTTATTGATCCAGATTGCCATCTTACAGGAGGATTCGCTTTTTATGTTTGGTTTGGCGACAATCCACACGCAGGCCAATTTGTGATGACTATTGGCGGATACAATCGGAGTTTTCAGCCACCTACCTATTTTCCAAAAGTAGACCGACTAGGCATTTCTTGGAATGTTAGTGATAAAGTTTCTATTACGGGAGGTGCTTATTTCGCCCTTACACCAAGTGCCATCATGGCTGGTGGAGGATTAAATATTGTCTTTAGCGATGGAAACCTCAGGGCTTGGTTTAAAGCTCAGATGGACGTATTAGTGCAATGGGCACCGTTTCAGTATAGCATGAAAGCCTCTATTAGCATAGGTATTTCTTATAAATTAAATCTTTTACTGACCAGCGTAACGTTGAAAGTTGAACTGGGTGCAAGTGTCACGATTTGGGGGCCGCCAACTGGTGGATCTGCTAAAATCACCTGGTATGTTATTTCTTTTACTGTCAAGTTCGGAAAAAAACCGCCTACTTCTACACCAACATTGGATTGGACGAACGCAGATGGCCAAGGTTTTGCGGATACCCTACTACCAAACAAAGAAAGCAACCAAGCAGCTGCTTCCTCTTTAATGGTCAGACAAATGGTAGGCGACACTAATACAGCTAGTACCGCAATTCTAAATATAACCGCAGTAGGTGGCGTAACGGGTTACTTTGGTGAGCATAATGCAATATGGATTGTACGTCCGTCCAGTTTTGCCTTTTCTGCACTTACTGCTTTTCCAACCACA
>CAZXYA010000332.1:0-10417 GCA_964644655.1 uncultured Saprospiraceae bacterium
ATTAGCGGAATTTCCGCTAATTGAATATTTTACATATATTGCGGACATATTTATTTACAATACGAAAATTTTGCTGATGGATACTTCAATTTTAACTGTTTTTCCTACTATTAAAAACCTTGAAATTACAGGTGCATATAAAGAAGGGTTTGAAACGATACTAACTACCGAAGCGCTTGATTTCTTAAAAGGCTTGCATATTCGTTTTAACGTACAAAGAAAGGCATTGCTACAAAATAGAATAGAAAGACAACAAGCAATAGATAATGGGCAAATGCCTGATTTCTTAACAGCAACTAAATCTATACGGGAAAGTGATTGGCAAGTCGCTCCTATACCCGAAGATTTATTGGATAGAAGGGTAGAAATCACAGGGCCAGTCGATAGAAAAATGGTCATCAATGCGCTTAATTCTGGAGCAAAAGTATTTATGGCAGATTTTGAGGATAGCAATACCCCCAATTGGCAGAATAATATCGGTGGGCAAATCAATTTACGAGATGCTATTAATCGAACAATAGATTTTACTAATCCAAAAAATGGAAAATATTACCAACTGAATGAGCAGACAGCTACTTTAATGGTACGCCCAAGAGGTTGGCATTTAGAAGAAAAACATATCAAAGTCAATGGGGAAAATATGAGTGGCGGTTTTGTTGATTTTGGTTTATTTGTATTTCATAATGCTAAAAACTTAATTGAAAAAGGAAGTGGCCCCTATTTCTATTTACCCAAAATGGAGAGCCATTTAGAGGCACGGCTTTGGAATGACGTTTTTGTTTATGCCCAAGAACAATTAGGTATACCACAAAAAACAATTAAAGCAACGGTGCTAATCGAAACGATTCTAGCCAGTTTTGAGTTGCACGAAATTTTATACGAATTAAGAGACCATTCCGCTGGGTTAAATTGCGGTCGATGGGATTATATTTTTTCTTTCATTAAAAAATTCCGAAACCTTGATGGTTTCACTATGCCTGACCGTTCTAAGGTGGGCATGAGTACTCATTTTATGCGTTCCTATTCTCAATTGGTCATTCAGACGTGTCATAAAAGAGGGGTACACGCTATGGGCGGAATGGCAGCACAAATTCCTATTAAAAACAATCCTGCCGCCAACGAAGCAGCCATGCAAAAGGTACGTAATGATAAATTAACGGAAGTCAAAAATGGACATGATGGTACTTGGGTTGCTCACCCTGCTTTAGTAAAAGTAGCAATGGATGTTTTTGATGAAAACATGCCAAATCAAAACCAAATTAACAATAAAAGAACGGATGTTTCTGTAACGGCTGATGACCTTGTTAAAGCCCCTAAGGGGACGATTACAGAAGCAGGTTTACGAAAAAATATCAACGTCGGTATTCTATACATCGAAAGTTGGTTAAGAGGCAATGGGGCTGCGGCTATTTATAATCTAATGGAAGATGCTGCCACCGCAGAAATTTCTAGAACACAGGTCTGGCAATGGATTCATAATGAGGCAAAATTAGAAGATGGGCGATTGATTACGTATGAATTGTACCGACAATTATTGCCACAAGAATTAGATGAAATAAAAGCTTATGTAGGCGAATACCACTTTGACAATGGAAAATTCTCGGAAGCTACTTTGCTTTTTGATCGCTTAGTAAAAGATACGGAATTTATTGAGTTTTTGACTTTGCCTGCCTATCACATGATTACATGATTATGCAGGATTTACAAGATGTTTTACGTTAAATTTAGCATTTAAACCAAGATGAAAAATTCTAAAACTATCATTAAAAGTAACTACTTAGGGGTATAAAGGTACAGAGGCGCATAGGTACAAAGGTCTCTAAAAAAAGAAATCCAAATGGTTAAATAAGATAACTCATTTGTCCTTTGTACTTTTAAATTCCCTAAGTAGTTACCATTAAAAGAAGTAACAAAATAACTATTCAGAGACAAATCAATCTTTGAAAGACTGGAAAAACTATCGTTTAGATTAATTAATAAACCTTTAAAAATAAAATTATGAAAGATATTAAAATCACAGAATTGGATGCAAGTACACCAGATTACATTGGTTTCTTGCCTGATGAAAACGACTAAGGGAACGATGAATGATGAACGATAAAAGATGAATTCGTTCAATGAATAAACTTAAATAACATTACAATTAATTACTCAGCTTGACAGTAATCTTATCTAGTTAATCATGGATAATCCTGTCATTCTGTAAACATTAAATCATTTTCTCAAACCCAAAGTTTGACAGTTATACTTATGCTGTTAATCTAGGATAATTACGAGCAATCCCACCCGCTTTGCGGTTCTCTCGCTTGGGCAATTCCATCCGTTTCACGGTTCACAAACGGTGTTTGCTCATACAGGACTTTCACCCTTCGGGTTCGCTCGTTCATCCTGTTAATCATGGATAACCCTGTCATCTTGTAAACATATTATCATGACAACTTACAAATCTGCTATCGAAAAAGTTCGTGTTTTAAAAGCTAAATATGGCAATACTTGGCAATCCATTAACCCTGAAAATGCGGCACGAATGGCGGTACAAAACCGTTTTAAAACGGGCTTAGATATTGCTAAATATACGGCTGCAATTATGCGAAAAGATATGGCAGCTTATGATGCCGATTCGGCTAATTATACTCAATCTTTAGGCTGCTGGCATGGATTTGTGGCGCAACAAAAAATGATTGCAGTCAAAAAACATCATGGGACTACTGCTAAACGATATTTATACCTTTCTGGTTGGATGGTTGCTGCTTTACGTTCTGAATTTGGTCCTTTGCCAGATCAGTCTATGCACGAAAAAACGGCTGTTCCTAAATTAATTGAAGAATTATACACTTTTTTGCGACAAGCAGATGCGATTGAATTGAACGATTTATTTCGTCGTTTAGATGCAGGAGAGGATGTGCAAGCAGAAATAGACAATTTTGAATCCCATGTCGTTCCGATTATTGCAGATATTGATGCAGGTTTTGGGAATGAAGAAGCTACTTATTTATTAGCCAAAAAAATGATTGAAGCAGGTGCCTGTGCCTTGCAAATTGAAAACCAAGTATCTGATGCCAAACAATGTGGTCATCAAGATGGAAAAGTAACGGTTCCGCATGAAGATTTTATTGCTAAATTAAATGCCTTGCGGTATGCCTTTTTAGAGTTGGGGGTAGAAGAGGGAATTATTGTCGCTCGAACAGATTCTGAAGGTGCTGGATTAACTCAAAAATTACCCGTTTCTAAAGAAAAAGGAGATTTAGCTTCTAAGTATTTAGATTTTGTAGAAGCGGAAGAAGTGTCTATCCATGAAGTGGAAGAGAATGAAGTATTATTGAAGCGAAATGGTAAATTAGTTCGCCCCGTACGAATGCCGAATGGTTTGTATAAATTTAGAGAAGGAACAAATATTGACCGAGTAGTATTGGATTGTATCACCAGTTTACAATATGGCGCAGATTTATTGTGGATTGAAACTCCAACTCCACATGTTGGTCAAATTGCCCATATGGTGAATCGAGTAAAAGCCCAAGTACCTACTGCTAAGTTGGTGTATAATAATTCACCATCTTTCAATTGGACGATTAATTTCCGTCAACAAGCTTATGATGCGATGTTGGAAGCGGGCGAAGACGTTTCCGCTTATAGACGAGCTGCCTTAATGGATGCTAAGTATGATAATACGCCATTGTCTCAAAGAGCAGATGAATTAATTCGTACCTTCCAAGTAGATGCGGCTCGGGACGCTGGTGTTTTCCATCATTTAATTACTTTACCGACGTATCATACCACCGCCTTACAAATGAATAATTTGACAGAAGGCTATTTTGGAGAAATGGGCATGTTGGCCTATGTTCAAGGTATCCAACGTCAAGAAATACGTAAAGGCGTTTCATGTGTCAAACACCAACGAATGTCTGGTTCAGACTTAGGAGATGACCACAAAACTTTCTTTGCGGGGGACAAAGCGCTTAAAGCAGGCGGTGAAAAAAATACTAGTAAGCAGTTTGAGTTGGTTTTAGAAGAGGCTTAGGCGGTTATCATTTGTCGGTTGTCAGTTGCAGAACTAACTGACAACCGACAATTGAAATTTTCTCCACTCATTGAATAGTATAAATGGTTGGGCATTGCTAGAACTTTGCCCAGCCGTTCTTTAATAATTTACAATTTTAGGATAACAATTTTCAAAAGACCTATGCTTGTTGCTTTAGCCAGTTTGAAAATTATAAATTGAAAATTACCAAAATATGAGTATCAATCAACTAGTCCAAAAACATCAACATTATTTAATACAAAAGGCCAATCACATTGCGCCCAATAAATTGGAAGCGGAAGATTTGGTGCAAGATGCCATTTTACGCATTATCGAACAGCAAGATAAATTTGATACGTCTCGCAGTTTTAAGGCTTGGAGTGTACAGTTGATGCGTAATTTATACATCAATCAATACAATCGACGCAAACGCTATCGAGTCTATGCTAAACTACCAGAAGAAATGACGCCTTTATTGTCATGTGTCCAAAATGAAGGAGAAGGAAATTTATATTTAGAATTTTTGAATAAAGCCATCAAAAAATTGAAAAGACCTCATCGAAAGGCTTTTCAACTCTTTTTTGAAGGGTATGACCAAAGGGAAATTGCTGCTCGTTTTAAAATTCCTGTGGGCACGGTAAAGTATCATATTTTTATGGCGAAGCAGGAGTTGCGCAGTATTATAAAAAGTGATAATTTAATTTATAATTAGTCAACAATATTCCAGTTATCAAAAAATATATTAACTATCTTCAAATACTAAATTCAAAATTTGGATTCCTGCCTAATTAATTCCTATATTCCGAGCTATAATTAATTTTCAAAACGAATATCAAACCGCTTACATGGAAAAATATGAATTAAGCTTTTACACAAATGAAATAAAGCATGCCAATGATCCTTTTCTTAGGCAACCTTTTGAGGACAAATGGGAAGTCTATACTTGGGCAGAAGTAGGGCAAATGGCTCGTAAATTAGCTACTGGATTAAAATCGTTGGGACTTCGGGAAAAAGCACATATTGGACTGGTTTCTAAGAATTGTCGTGAGTGGATTATTGCGGATATTGCGATTTCGATGGCAGGTTATGTATCCGTTCCTTTTTATCCTACTTTATTAGCAGACCAAATCGGCGAAGTACTCAAAATAGGAGATGTAGATGCTATTTTTGTCGGCAAATTAGATAATTGGGAGACGATGAAAGATGGGATTCCTACAGAGATGCCCATCATTAAATTTCCACATTATGAAGACAATGCTAAAGTAGACAGAGGTCATGATTGGCACGAGTTTATGAATGCACATGAACCCTTACAAGGAAAACCTTCTCCTGATTATGATGACATTTGGACAATCGTTTTTACTTCAGGAACTACTGGAACGCCCAAAGGGGTCGTACAAACTTATCGTACGGTAGATAGTACTAAAATCATCATGGAAGAAGATAATAGTATGGAAGTGTCTCATGATGGAGACAATCACTTTTTCTCCTACTTACCCTTAAATCATATTGCCGAAAGAGTAGTTGTAGAAATGTCAGCCTTACGTTATGGTGGCGATATTTCGTTTACCCAAGATTTAGACCATTTTTTCAAAAATTTACAGGATACTCGCCCTACCTTATTCTTTGCCGTTCCTCGAATTTGGACTAAATTTCAAATGGGTATTTTAGCAAAAATGCCACAGAAGCGATTGAATATGCTATTAAAAATCCCAATTGTTGGAGGCATGGTCAAAAAGAAATTATTAGCTGGTTTAGGCTTGGATAGAGCAAGAGGTACTTTGACAGGTGCTGCGCCCATGTCGGAAACACAAAAGAATTGGTACAGAAGTATTGGACTTTATATCTTTGAAGGCTATGGAATGACCGAGAATTGTGCCATTTCTACTACTTTGAATGGCAAGGATATTCGACCGGGTTCGGTAGGCCAAGCTCGTTACGGTTCCGAATTACGCATTGACCCAGAGACTAGCGAAATTTTATATAAAGCACCTTGGAATATGGTCGGTTATTATAAATCGCCTGAGAAAACGGCGGAAACCTTAAAAGATGGTTGGCTGCATACAGGAGATGAAGGTCGCTTGGATGAGGAAGGATATTTATATATTACAGGTCGAGTAAAAGATACTTTTAAAACTTCTAAAGGTAAATTTATTGTGCCTTCCCCCATTGAATGGGAGTTTGCCAGTAACTCTGATATTGAACAAATTTGTATTGTTGGATTAGGTTGTCCTCAACCAATGGCATTAATTGTTCCTTCTGAAATGGGAACAGCTAAACCTAAAGCGGAACTAAAAGCTAGTTTAGAAAAAACCTTAAAAGAGGTAAATGAAAAAATGCCCAATTACCGAAAGGTGTCTACTATTGTCATTACAAAAGATGTTTGGGGCGTGGATAATGGTCTATTAACTCCTACTTTAAAAGTCAAGCGAAATGTAATGAACCAACGATATAGAGATTTATTCATGGGTTGGCATGAGGATGTAGAAAGTGTGGTTTTTGAGTAGGAATGAGTAAATGTATAAATGTATAAATGTATAAATGATAAAATGAGTAACTAATGAGTGATAAAATAACGGTTTCTGCACCTGCTAGACAGGCAGAAAAATATGTTGCAGGTATGATGGGCGCAAAACCTGTTGTTCCTTTTGATTATCGAAAACTAGAAGCACAAGCGAATGAAAAAATGACTCCTGAAGCAGCAGGTTATATCATTGGCGGTGCTGGTTCGGATGATACGATTCGAGAAAATCATGATGCTTTTGATAAGTATCGAATTTATCCAAGAATGTTGCGAGATGTCTCCGTTAGAGATACGAGCGTCGAGTTATTTGGAGATAAAATCCCTGCCCCCATGTTGACCTGTCCCATTGGTGTACTAGAAATGGTACACGAAGATGCGGGAAAAGCGGTCGGCAAAGCCATGTCCAAATTGGGCTTACCAATGATTATTTCCAATCAGGCTTCTTTCTCTATGGAAGAAATTACAGCTGGTATGGGAGATGGCCCTCGTTGGTTTCAACTATATTGGAGTAAATCTAATGAGTTGGTGAAAAGTTTGGTGCAACGTGCGGAAAAATGTGGTTGTTCGGCCATTGCCGTTACTTTAGATACGACCATGTTAGGCTGGCGAGTACAAGATTTAGATTTAATGTTCCTTCCCTTTTTACGAGGACAAGGCATTGCGCAATATATCAGCGACCCTGTTTTTAATACCATCGTGAAAAATATGGATTTTGGCGATGAATCCATGCTTCCTCCAAACGTTGATCCCGAAACTTTTAAATCTGTTCAAGCTTTTACAGGGGTCTATTCTCGCCCTTCTATTACTTGGGAGGATTTAGCTTTTCTACGTTCCGTTACAGATTTACCGATTTTACTCAAAGGTATTTTACATCCAGAAGATGGTGCTTTGGCCGTCAAATATGGTGTGGATGGTATTATTGTTTCCAATCATGGTGGTCGTCAGGTCGATGGCGCTATTTCTGCCATTGATGCTTTGCCAAAAGTCGTGGAAGCGGTTCACAAAGCAGGTAGTGATATGCCTATTTTGATGGATTCTGGTATTCGGACGGGCGCACATATTTTCAAAGCACTTGCCTTAGGTGCAAAGGCGGTTTGTATCGGTCGCCCTCATTGTTATGGATTAACCCTTGCTGGTCAGGAAGGCGTTGAGGAAGTCATGTCTAATTTGATGGCTGATTTTGAATTGACGATGGCATTGGCTGGATGTAAGGATTTGTCGGAGATAGGGGGGTATTGTTTGGTTTAAAGAAGCAAATCATAAATCTTAAATCATAGTTCTTAAATCATAAATCTGTCACGTAAAAACTAGATAGATTTATGATTTAAGATGTATGAACTATGATTTATGATTTTTCCAATTCCTTCAACATCTCCACCCCATTTTCATTTTTAGGATTTAATTCCAATGATTTTTTATAATTTTTAATCGCCAATTCCTTTTCGCCTTTTTTCATGTATGCCTCGCCCAAACTATCATAAGTATTATAAGCCTCAGGATATAAAGCCACATTTAATTTAAAAATGTTCAGCGCCAAATCAAGGTTTCCATTGCCCATCATTTGATACCCTCCACGATTTATATAGTCTTCGTGAGCAGGTCGAAAATTAGGTTGTTCCTGCTTTTTTTGTTGGTAAATAGCGACTGCCTTTTCTACATTTCCTTCCATTAGCCATTCTATGCCTAATTTTTCAGATGGGTCAACCCTTACATTTTTATAGTCTACTGCTTCCCCTTCCTTTTCTGGTAAAAAAACCAAAGATTGGTCTGCTTTCATGGGGTCATTTAAAAATTGGATGATGGCTTTTCTTTCTCTTCTAACATAAGTATTTTTGGCTATCTTCATTAATTCCTCAGGTTCGGCATTGGATAAATATTTTAAAAACACTTTTCCTGCTTCGCCATAAACCCTTATATTTTCATCAAAACTATAGGCATACTTACCAGAAATTCGAGCAATTTCTGTATCTGTGAACGCTAAAGATTCATGAATGGAGGCCGCTTTTTTCCAATTATAGGCACGCATTACAGCGTATATCACTTCATTAATAAAATCGGGTTGATTGGCATTAATCATCACTACAACCCCATATCCATCTTTTATATGCCCAGTCATTTCACTAGAAAACCCTTCATTCCAACCACCATGTCTAAAGCGACCATCTTTCAAAAATATGCCCAAACCAATAAAATCTCCTTCTACTGAGGTGACCATTTTTTGTGCCATTTTTTGTGACAGCACTTTCTCGCTATTTCCTTTTAAAGTTTGCTGTAAATCAATCACAAATTTGGCTAATTCTGCCGCATTGGTCCATAAACCAGCTGCAGCCATTTCTGGATAAGTATGTCGTTCTCCTCTCGTCATTGAACCATTAGGTAAATAGCCCGTTGCTGCATTTTTAAGTTTTTCGGCAGGCAAAGGCTGGGCAAAAGTACTCTTCGTCATACCAATTGGTCCTAATATCCGTTCCTGCATAATTGTTGGAAATGATTGTCCCGTTACATCAATCATCATTTGCTGCATCACGCAGTAACCACCACCAGAATAGCGCATCTCACCGCCAGGTATTTTATCCACTCTAATCGGGTCAGAATTGGCAGGTTTTTGACCATCTAATAATTGTACCAAAGTAGGGACTTGCAATCCAGGATAATAGCCCCAAAAACCATGTACGGTCAAACCAGCCTTATGACTCACCAATCTTTTTAAGGTGACTTTTTCAGTTGTCGTAAAATCATTATCAGGTACATACCAAGAGGTCAAAAATTGATTGACATTTTTATCTAAAGCCAATTTTCCATCCTCTACTAAACTCAAGGCAGCATAGGCAGAAACAGGCTTACTAATGGAAGCCGCCTGAAATAAAGTATTTTCGGTAACGGGTTCTTTTGTCTCTTTATTCACGACTCCATAAATTTTGGTCCAAGCCATTTTGTAATCGTGAATAACGGCAATACTCATGCCCGGTATGCCATAATGTTCCATTCGTTCGGCAATCGTCCAAGTAGGCTCCCCTTTGATTTGGTGATAATTGGATAAGCCGTTTTCGACTTGTGCAATCTTTTTTAAGGTAGTAGTAGATTGAGCCGTTAGGAAAGTGGTTGTACTAAAAATGGCCATAATGAGTAGCCAAAAGAAAGGGCAATTCTTTTTCATGTAATAAGGGTTTTGATGATTTTTGTTTTAGCCCTCCAAGGTTTTTAAAACCTTGGAGGGCTCTGACAACCATAAAGACATTAAAAATTATCAAAAGACGCATGAAAATAGGATTAGACCTTGGAGGTTTTAAAAACTTCCAAGGTCTCAAATCGGTGTTTTTGACATCTTCGCATGCAATTCATTCACCTTCATCAAAGCAGCCGAACCATACCAAGGATGCAATTCCAAGACTAAACTACCCGCTTGAATCGCAGGGTCTGTTTCTGTCAAAGCTTTGGCCTCTTCCAAGGTTGTGACATTAAAAATATAAATCCCTCTTAAGTCACCGTCATCTAAGAAAGGCCCTGCTAAAGATAATTTTCCTGCCTCTGCTAACTTCCCAATATTTGCTAAATGCGCACGTTGTAAATTGGCCGCCTTCAAAGAATCTCTATCTCGATTAGGCCCCCTTTTTAGAAAGGCCATTACATATCGACGCATGCCGTATTCATCTGCACCACATTCTTTGGCTAATGCTTCGTCATATTCTGTAATAGCTTCATTTGTTATAGTTGCTTTTTCAGTAGTCGTTTTTGATGCTTGTTGGCAACTAATAATAACCAATAAAATTAGGAAAGCAAAAAATATATTTTTCATCCTATAAAAGTTTGAGTTATTGATCGCAAAAAGATAGCAAGGTGCAGCGCACCGCCTACATTTGTATCATCCCGAAGGG
>CAZXYA010000333.1:0-10403 GCA_964644655.1 uncultured Saprospiraceae bacterium
AGATGGTCATACAAGCCGTAAACAAGGCAATTAAGAGTAGATTTCTTATTATATAATACCCCAAAATAAAAGTTTGCATCGTCCATTCATTCTCCCATAGCATAGGCATTATCCCTACTAAGAAGCTGATAAGCGCTAAACCGCCTATAAATAATTTTAAGCCTTTAATCGTTCCTAGTTTATCCAATAAAGGACTAGCAATAAAAAGCCCTATAATGCCCGCAGTCAAGCCAGCAGTTGCGACTAATCCTGAATAAGAGGTATCCAACCAACCTAATTCTTGCACCGTTAAAGTGGGCAAAAAGGCTTGGATTAAACCATAAGTTGCTCCATGCAGTAAGGCAATAGTTGCTAGGGCAATACTGGCGGGTAGGAACAATACTTTAAACATATTACGCGCTATTTCTTTCCAACTAGTCATTTGAATTCCCAAAGAAACGGGAGATGGTTTTCCTGCTGACCAAGGAAGGATTCGTTCGCCTGGTCGCTCTCTTAATAACAGGGGAAACAAGCTTAAGATGCTCATTAATAAAGCCACGATTAACAAGGTAAAAGAGATGCCATACTGGCTCATTAACCAAGCTGCAACAGCAGAAGTGGTTGCAAAACCAATAATATTTCCACCATTCATAAAAGCATTGGCCCTAGGATATTCTTCCGTTTCAATAATGTCTATCGTCATGCCATCTATAGCTACATCCATAAAAGCAGTTGAACTACTAACAATCAATCCAGCAGTCAATAAAGTAGACAAGTTATTAACGGGGTCCTCCACCAAACTCATGGTAATATAACCAATGATTGCCCCTAACATTCCTAATAATACCCACGGACGACGACGCCCCATCGGCAAAAAACTAAACCGATCCATCAAAGGCGCACTAATCAATTTAAAAGTCCAAGGCAACATAACCACTCCAATGAACCCACCAATAGCTGTGGGGGCAACGTCTTGACTAGCCAAATACGCAGGAATAGCTGTCACTAATAGCCCCGTTTGAATGCCTTGCGCAAAATACATAGCCGTGACCGTCAATAATCTTAAGGACTGATTGGTAGTTAAGGCTGGGAAAAAAGTTTTATCCATCGAATAATAGTGTTTATGCTGAAAAAATCGTGTGGGGTGTGGGGAGTGCTTCCAGAATTATGGAGGTATAGGAATTTTTCTTTTCCATATTTTTCTAGGGCAAAAAATCATACCTGCCTGCCGACCGGCAGGAATCATAAATCTGTCCCGTAAAAATTACATGGATTTATGATGTATGATTTATGATTTATGATTTTTTTCGCCCTTCCAAAAATCAGGGAAACCTTATACTAGCTGAATAGCCTAGCACTAAGCCCTTTAGAATAAAGCCTAATAATAATTATTCAGTAGGATTAGAGAGCAGAGACCATTTCATTGAGAGAACAGATAAAACAACAAGGATAAACAACAATTTTTTACTGAAAAAATTAAAGGAATTACTGTTTTTTCTCTACTCTCTACTCTGAACAATTACGCCTAATATTTACCCCAACTTCAACATTTTAAAAAACAATTCCGCTATGGGAATATTTAAATCTTGAATAAAGTCATAATAAATACCGGGACCATTATTAATATCCACTACTTTATAGCCTTCTGCTGTTTTAATAAAATCCAAGCCATAAAAATTAGCGCCTAATACTTTCCCAATTTTTAAGGCAATAGCCTCTATTTCTGGCTTCGGTTTTACATAAATAGTATCTCCTCCAATACTATCTTTATCGTAAACTTTCCAACCTTTGACTTTGCCAACATTTTTTCTAAATCCATAAATAACTTTGCCGTTAATGACAGTAATACCAGTCCATTCTGCCATGTCATTTGGATAGAATTTTTCTAGGTAATAACTTTTCTTAGCATGATATTCTAAGGTATCTCTAAGTTGGTTATAATTATCCATTTTAATAATGCCTACCCCAAAACTCCCCCTTCTAGGTTTTAAAACAAAGGTATTTTGATCAAAAATCGGTTTTAAATGTTGGAAATTATGTAGATTGACCAAATACATTTCCGAAACGGGAATACCATGATTGTGTAAGATACTAAAAGCCCGAAATTTATCCGTTGCCGTACTAAAATATTCGTAAGAATGATATGTTTTTACATTTAACGCCAATACTTTTAGTACTTCTAAAGCATAGCTATCAAAATTTCTATCAATCATACCCATCCAAACAAAGTGGTCCAAATCACTCATACAAAAGTCATTCAAATAGACTTTATTATTTCTAATAATTGCATTTCTAAAATCCAAATCGTCCGTATAATCCACTCCTTTTTCTGTTAGGTAATCACAAAATAATTGATGAATCCTAGCATCAATTGTTCCCGGGTTTTTAGTGGTAATAGATTTAGTTAAATCTTTTCTAGGCGGAAGCCATAGGCCTACTTTCATTTTTTTGATTTTAGTCATTACTCAAACAAGAATGGAGCATTAAAGAATTGAGGGGAAAGATAGTCATATTAATGATTATATCAATTCTTAATACTCCATTTTTGGTAATTACATCTTTCAGAAAGGAATTAAAATTAAAATGGTCTGTATAGTAATGCTTGAGAATCAATTAAAATTAAAATGCAAATTAAAAATGTCCTGACAATCAGCAGTTTAAAATTTAAAACTTGTAAAGTTATTCAGCATTCCGTATACAGGTTAGATGAAAAATAGTATGTTTCTACTGCTTCAGGATTAGTATTAAAGATTGTTAAAATTGTTTTATTGTTAAATTGTTGATGAGCAGTAGTTTAGATTAGAAAGGAAAATGATACTCCATAACAATAAAACAATATAGCAATTTAGTCATGTTACAGTATATAGATGATTAAGGCCTAAAGAATCATTCGTTCGATAGGAATCAATAATATGCCTTCTATGCCATAGCCTTTCAGTTTTTCCAGAATATTCCAGTACTCTTCTTCTTCTATTACGGTATGAATAGAACTCCATCCTCCATTTGCCAAAAGTTATCGTAAAGCAACCAGCAACTAGTAACCAGCAACCAGACTCGCCCCAAACAATGCTCTTAAAATAATACTCGGCATATCATGTGTTTTCCGTTCGGAAAAAGTATGGTGCAACCAATCTCCTCGTGCATTGACTTCTAGAACATATCCATGTTCCGCAGGGTGTTTGGTATAATCTGTTGTCATACAATCCAATCCAAAATAGCCCGTATTCAAATAAGTTGACAAATCAGCAACCCATTGTTTGTACACGGGATGAATTTTATCTGTTACATCAATGGCAAAAGCGCCTTGTGCCATATTAGCGATAGCTTTGAGTTGGACTTTCTGATCGATTGCAGGTTTATCAGACAAGCCAATTTTTTGCTTTGCTAATAATGCTTCCGTTGAGGAATCTATTTCTAGAAAATTATTGGGGTTTTGAGTACGCATAACCGCTCTTCTTTCTTTGATTAATTGCTCCAATGTAGCTTTACCATTCCCTAAAACATAGGCAGGTTCTCGAATACAGGCAGCAACAATTTCACCTCCAATAGCGTGAATTCTCAAATCTTCTCCCTTAATTTGTTCTTCTAGTAAATAGGTTGTTTCAAGGTTTGCGAATTCTTCGCAATACCTACGAATAGCTTCAAAATCACGAATATCCAATCGAACACCAACCCCATTCGTCCCATCTAAAGGCTTGCAAACATAAGCCTGTCCTTTTCGAAGAAAAGAACGAACTGCGGCTTCCAATGCTGCTTCAAAAACAATACTCTTCGGATGTGGGATATTAAGTGCTTTGTAGGCTAACTTCGTCAGTTGTTTATTGTCACAATAAAATTGACTCCGAACATTTATCCAAGAAGTCGGTACTCCGTCAATAACTAGTTCAGAGCGTCCATTTTTCTCTAAAACAGCCGCATTTTTCTGCATCAATTGGCTGACATCTTTGACAGTAATAGCAAAGTCCTTTGCTCGATCTAAAAGTTGTAAATGTTGGTACAAATTAGTTTATTTTGGAGATATTTTAACACAATCAAGAATTTTCATTAACAATCTTTCGCTAACCTAAATCCAGCATGTTGGAAAAAATGACGTCTAAACCAAAGCCTGTAATATTTGGAAGCCCCAGTACCAGTCGTTACCCAAGAACCACCAGCCATCATTCCATGTTCTTCATCCATATAAGGTGCAGAAAATTCTACATAATAAGGATGAACTTTAAAATCTGGCAATCCATAAAAATCATCTTTCAGCCAATCCCAAACATTTCCATAGATGTCATTAAAGCCCGATTTTGTCATCCCTCCTGACATATACCCAACAGGTGTAGGGGAGCCATAAACAAAATCTAAATTATATCCATCTTCAAATAAAGGATCAAAATTTTCCGCTTGACCTTCGTTAGCAATTAAATCAAATTCAGCTTCTGTCAATAAACGAGAATCGTCATTCAACCATTTGCAATAGGCAGCTGCCTCATGCGCATTTACCTCTACAGGCCAATCCATTGGCATACTCATTTTATCGAACATGGCTCTATAAAGGAAGGTATTGCCTGTAGACACCCAAAATTTAGGGTGACTAGTATTGGTTCTAGTTTTCCAATTCCAACCATCTTTTGTCCATAAATCTTTTTTATTATAGCCTCCATTCATCACAAAATCCCAAAATTCTCCATTGGTAATGAGGTTTTTAGTGGCTTTGAATGGTTTTACTTTTACTAATAATTGTCCATATTCGTTATCCCAACCAAAAAGATCTGAACTATCAGGTTTGCCAATCGTCACATTTCCTCCTTGCATATCAATCCATTCATTGGTCGGTATATTACCAAAAGTTTCTGCGTATTTCCATCCTGCTGGTTTCTCTACTAAGTCTGCCGCCAATTGTCGAATCAAAACAGAGGAGGTTTCAAAATGAATACGGTCGTGTTCTAAAGTCATCGGAATAGTCCAAAGTGGGCTATCTTCCGTAATAGGAAATTCTGTTTCATCAATTCCGTCAATTACTTCGTGCACCAAATTATAAATGATTTTTCGATAAGCTCGTACTTCGGGTATTGTTGGCCAAAATTCAGAAACTTCTAAACTTTGAGGTGTGTTAGGGTCTACACCAACTGCAAATAAATGATCGTATTTTTCATTGACGCCTTCTTTTATAAAACCTACTAATTTGAATTTATTAACATAAAAAGCAGCCGTATGCCCTAAATAGAAAACCAAAGGGTTTCGCAATGGGTCTGGACTAAGGTAGAGGGTATCATCCGCTTTGATGGCAGAAAATAGCATTTCATACAAATCCCAAGTGTTATTAAAATATTCTTTTAAAGCTACCCTAGTAAGTTTGTCTAATTTTGGTGGTTTTAAGCTAGTCAAACTTACTTGATTGTCTATAGTATTCATTTTAAAAAATTAAAAAATTAGGTAATATAATTTCTATTTTTTTGGTTAGGAGGAGTAAATTTATTACAAATTTTACTTATAAATTGTTTATCATGAATAGGAATAAGTTAGAGCATGTTTAAATTTTCATAATTGAGCGAAAGGGAGCAAATTGATGGAACTTTAAACATGCTCTTAAATAATTTACTTTCTTAAATCAGTATAACATTAATACTCGGATAGTTTAAAAGAGGTGAAAGTCTATAGACATTCCACCTCAAAACACATTTATGTTCACTAATAATGGAAACTTTTTCCATCATCTCATCCTTAGAGCATGTTTAAAATTCCATCAATGGGTGTATTTTTCCAGTAATACTTCTTTTGTTCTAAATTAATAAAAACATTAAGCGCTACTCCTATATTAGCCGAATTTACAGAGGGAATAATAGAGGCTACTCCTTTACCGCTAGGATTTCTTTAACAAATAGCAAGCATTTTTTAGGTAGTTTTAAATAGTAGTAATAAAAAATTAGATTGATATTTTTTTAATACATTCTGAAGGAGCATAGCCAAATTTTTCTTTAAAAATTTTCGAAAAATAAGCTAGTGTATTAAATCCTGTTTGATAAGCAACTTCTGAGATATTATGGTTGCCAGATAACAACAATTCATATGCTTTTTTTAAACGTATTTCTTTAATCATTTCACTTGCAGACTGATTCACTAAAGCTTTCATTTTCCGATGAACTTGCATTCTGCTCATACCCAATTGTTGACCAATAAATTCACCATTCAAATCTACTGAATTAATATTATTTATAATAATCCAACGGACTTCTTGAACGAAGAGGTTTTCTTTTTTATAAATTGGGTTAATATGATTTAATTCGGGTTGTTGAATGCTTTGCTGAATCAATTCTCGAAGTTCTATCAATTTTGCTACTCGAATACTTAATTCTTTTGGACTAAAGGGCTTTGTTAGGTAAACATCAGCTCCTTTTTCTATTCCTTTTAGCCTACTTTCTAAAGCAGCTTTGGCGGTTAATAAAATGATTGGAATATGTGAAGTAGCCTTATTTTTTCTAATAGTTGCTGTTACTTCAAAGCCATTTTTACCGGGCATCATTACATCCGAAATAATCAAATCAGGAATAATAGTCATCGCTGCTTCAATGCCTTCTATTCCATTAGCTGCTTCGGTAATATGATATTTAGTTGAATCGAGACAATCTTGAATATAGGACCGTAATGCTGCATTATCCTCAATAATGAGTATTTTCAGTTGTTCTTTTGTTTCATTCTTTACTTCTTTCGCAATTGGTGCTATAATTGGATTAGTAGGTAAAATTGTATCTGATGCTAATAAATTTGGGTTGGTTCCCTTATTTATTTGTTCCACAATCGGAATTTTCACCTCGAAAGTTGTTCCTTTCTCCAATTCACTAGTAACCATAATAATCCCTCCTTGCAATTCAATTAACTCTTTCACCAAAGCTAAACCAATGCCTGTTCCTTCTTGATCTCTTGTAGAAGAATCATCCACTTGATAAAAACGATTAAATATTTGTGATAACTGATGTTTTTTAATCCCTATACCTGAATCTTTAACCTTTAAATATATACAAGGCGCATTTTCAAACTCAGTTTCAAATAATTCTACTTGAATAGTGCCCGCTTCGGGTGTATATTTAATGGCATTAGATAATAAATTATAGATAATTTTATCCCACTTTTTCTTATCAAATTGGGTCTTCCAAATTGTTTTTTGTGTGATAAGATGGAAGGATTGTTGTTTTTTATCAGCAAGTGGTTGAATCCTTTTCGCTAAGTCTTTAGTGTAAGCAATGATATCTCCATACACGATTTCGACTTTCATTTGGCCACTTTCTAACTTAGATAAATCTAATAATTGGTTAATTAAACCAAGTAAATGCCTAGCATTGTCTAATACACTAGTCAGCTTAGTCCTACTCTTAATAGATAAATCCATCTCCATGACTTGTTCTAATGGACCAATCACTAAAGTTAAAGGTGTTCTAAATTCATGGGTTATATTGGAAAAAAATCGAGTTTTTGATTTATCTAAAGCTTTTAATGCTTGGGCTTGTTCTCGAATCGTTTCCGTTCTTTTTTGCACTTCTGCTTCCAGTCTTTCTCTATCTTTTTGCAACCTTTGTAAGCGCCAATTTACCAAGCTTATCAATAAACAAATCAATCCAATAAAAGTGGTCAGCAAAAACCAAGTTTCTAAATAAAAAGGTTTCAGCACTTTAATATTCAAGGATAAGATCTGAGAAGACCAATCTTTGCCATAATTTCTGCCTTTGATTTTTAGGCTATAATCTCCATAAGGTAAACTTGGAATACGGACATAATTCTCTTCGATATAATTCCATTGGTTACTATAACCTTCTAGCTGATAAGCATATTTATGTCGGCGGGGGTCATCATAATCTAACAAGGCAAATGCTAATTCAAAAAATTTATCTGTTGGCTGAATGCTAATCGTATTAGTACTAGCTAATAATGCCGTTTTATCTGTATTTTTTTCTTTACCCTCTTCTAATACTTGATAACGAACAAACTGAAGTGGCGTATTATTGATGAGTCTATCTCCCATAGCTTTAGGATGAAAACTAATCAAACCACCTAAACCGCCAAAATATAAAGTACCATCTTTAGCTTGATAATGTGCAGTTGAATTAAATTCATTATGTGGTAAGCCATTTTCTTTTAGGAATACACTTACTTCATAAGAAGTTTTGTCCATGCACATTAATCCTATATCGCTAGGAATCCACAATTTACCATTATTATCCCCATAAATGGCATAAGTAAAATTATGCGATAAGCCCTCTTGGGTTGTAAATTGTTTATGGGTTGATACTTGTCCTTTTATCAAAGAAGGTTGCCAACGAATAACCCCTCCTCCTTTAGTCGCCAACCAAAAAACACCATCTTCTGTCTCATGAATATGTCTAATATAATCAAAGGGCAAATCCTTAGAAGCACTATTATACATTCTAGTAACTCCTTTTTCTTTTTCTATCAAAAAAACACCTTGGTTTGTTGCTGCCCAGATACCATTTTCATTTCGATGTAGGTGATAGATTTCGCTATTTTTTAGGGAGTCAAATTCATTGTATTGCGTAAAAGGAGACAAGGATTTATCTTTTATATTAAGATAAATTAAGCCTTCTTCTGTTCCCATTAATAATTTACCAGTAGTCTTGGTTTTTAAAGTAGTAAATGCAAAACATCCATTTAATTTATCATAATTAACAATTTCATTTGTATGAAGATTAATTTCTACGCCCAAATTCTTATTATGGTAAGAACTCATCCACAAAAAACTATCCAAGTAAGTCAAAGCAAAATAGCCAAGTACGGGCAGTTTTTTAGGTAATTTTTCTTGTGCTGGATGCCATTGATAAGCCCATTGATTCAAAAAATAAATGTTTCCCGCTTCATCTTCTGTAATTCCTCGACAATCAGAGAAGCCTTCTTTTTGATGAATTAATCGAAATGGATTTTCTGTAATAGTTGTTTTCAAAAGACCTGTGGGAGAAACGATCCATAAATGATCCGCTGATTCAAAGTAATTGGAGAAATCAAAAATAGATTGTTCTTCAAGAGACGAATTAAAATTGTGTAGAAAACCTCCATTTGCATCAAAAACTTGAAGCTGATTATCTTTTTTTAAATACCAAAATCCATCTCGAGTCCTATGCATAAATACCCCCGACCGAATCGTCATTTCTACCTTTCGATTATCTTTCTGTAAAAAAAGAGGGCTGATCTTATCATCAGGTGCTTTTGACCATAGATTATATTTAAATTCATCCGAAGCCTTATTCTGCTTGCTAAAATCACTCCAAATACCTGTTGCCAACCACAATCGTCCATGCTCCCCTGTCCAAATTCCCCTTAATGGTTCTGGTAAATCATGTTTTTCAAGTAGGGTTCCCTCTAGATTAATTTTTGTCAATTGTTTATTCCAGCCAAGCCAAATATCTTCTTTTTCATCGACCGTAATATATTCAAAAAGCGTCTCTGGCTGCTCGTATATCTTTGTAAATTCACCTGCTTTAAATAGATGAACAGTTCCATCTTTTGTAGCGAACCATAAGTTATTCCGAGTATCTATACTTGTAAGCTGCAGCAAATCCTTTATGTCAAAAGGCGCTTTAGTACCAAAAAATGATGCAAAAGAAACAATCTGTTCCGTTTTTGGATTAAAAATATCAATAGCCGCTATTTGATTTAGCTCAGAAAAATTATTATTAAAGTGATGATAATAAAACAGCCATAAATTCCCTTGATCATCTTCCTTTATTTCATGGATTCCATTATTGGCATACAAGCCATTTTTTTCCTTGGTATATAAAGTGAAATGGTATCCATCATAGCGGTTTAATCCATACGCTGTACCAATCCATAGATAGCCATTTTGGTCTTCAATAACGCTAGTCGTCATCAAATTCGCTAATCCATTTTCTGTTTTTAAGAGTTGTGCATCAAATAAATAGCTTTGCCCGTTTATGGAATAAAAGGAAAGAAATAGTAGAAGTTGAGAGAGTTTAATAAAGAGGTTCTTCATGTAAATAGGTAATCCAAATTCAAGAAAATTTAGTACTCGACAACAAACAAATATAGTAAATCAAAACAAACTATTAGCAAAATCAGTACTTAAGTTTCCGAGAAAATAATCCAATTTTTTTTTTATAACCGTAACGGTTACTTTTTAAAGTTAATTCTATTCCCTATCTTAGCCATTCACAAAAAATTGCAGACTTGAGAGAACTAGAAAAAAGTTGGAGTGACCGACATCATGAACAATTCTTAATAGAATTACATAAAATTTACCAATATGATAAAAAGGTAGATCCCATTCAATTCATTAAACAAGTAAAAGTATTAGAGGAATATTCCTTAGATAAAAACAGAATATTTGCGCTATTTTCCCAAATTGATTTTTATTTTTTATACCTCAGTAGTCTTTCAAGATGATAGTGTCGGGTACAATTTGGATGAATTTTGAG
>CAZXYA010000334.1:0-10402 GCA_964644655.1 uncultured Saprospiraceae bacterium
GGTGGGATTCGGCTTAATTCTATATTTCTACCAACATTTTGTCCCGCTGGGACAAGTTCACCGCAAAACGTTACAATCAGTAATATTTGTATAAATGCAGTTTCTGCAATAATCATCAACTTAAAAAAAGAATTATGTATGACATGAAAAACCTAAGTAAATTAGGTGCTTTAGGAAAAAATGCAGGTCCTGCAATGAAAGCTTTTCAAGCAATGGATGCTGCCGCTATGGGCGACGGAGCGATTCCAAAAAAATATAAGGAATTAATCGCTTTGGCGGTGGCTTTGACGACACAATGTCCTTATTGTTTAGAAATTCACAAGAAACACGCCATTGAGGCAGGTGCTACACAAGAAGAATTAGCGGAAGTTACTTTTGTAGCAGCGGCTTTGCGAGCAGGTGCGGCGGTAACTCACGGAGCGCATTTGATGGAATAAATTATTAGCACAACAATTAAAAAATCTTTCCTATTTTTTTGAAGTAGGAAAGGTTTTCATTTTAATACCAAATCCTTTCCTGAAAAGGGAGATCAATAAATTTATAATTGCCGCCCAATTTCAGTTCCGATTATTTCTAGTTTTTCCGCAGCCTTCTCCATAGCTTCGGCTATTGAGTTAGCTTTACTCAAAACAGTATAAACTTGCTGTATCCCTAGAGTTTCAGAAATCGGTAAATCAGCAGCGCCACAAACAGCTATCGCTCCTTTATCATATTTAGCAGCCAATTCACAAACCCCGCTAATTACTTTACCTTGTTCAGTTTGCGCATCTAGTTTACCTTCTCCCGTTATCACCAAATCACAAGTTTCTATTTGTTTTTCTAATGCGGTTATTTCTAAAAAAGTACTAATTCCTGACACCAATTCAGCATTCAAAAAAGCAATGGCACCGCCACCTACGCCACCCGCCGCACCTGCACCGGGAATATCCGAAACATCTCGTAAATTCGCTGCCTTTAATTGCCCTGCCAAATTGCGTAATCCATCATCTAAAATTTTTACTTCATTGGGTGATGCCCCTTTTTGTGGAGCGTACACATAAGCAGCCCCATTTTCTCCATAAAATGGATTATTCACATCACAAATTACTTTGAATTTAACTTTTGATGGCTTATAAAAAAGAAAGCTGCCATCTATTCGACTAACTTCCCTTAAACTTTCCCCTATCGGCACTAACAGTTCTCCATTTTTATTATAAAAAGACCAACCTAAGGCGCTTGCAATCCCCATCCCTCCATCATTGGTCGCACTTCCACCAATAAACAAATAAATGGTGGTCGCTCCTTTGCCAATAGCATCTAAAATAAGTTCACCAGTTCCAAAAGAGCTCGTTTCCATACAATTTCGCTCTTTTTCCTTTAACAAAGCTAAACCAGAAGCCGCAGCCATTTCGATATAAGCAGTTGTGCCTGCCATGCTATAGCTTGCGGCTATTGGTCGAAATAAGGGGTCTTCTACTTCTAGGGGTATTGTTTTTAAATCAAGATAATGAGCTAAGACCTGTAGCGAACCATCCCCACCGTCTGCCATTGGGCGAGTAGTGATTTCTATATTAGGATTGGCTTTTTTTAATCCTTTGCTTAAAGCGGTACAAACTTCCTGCGCACTCAGGGAGCCTTTAAATTTATCGGGAGCGATTAGGATTTTCATGATAAAAATGGAATCAGTTTATTCTTTAAAATAGCTTTAGTAGAATTTTTCCATTCGTCTTTTCACTAATTGAGATTACCTTAAAATCAATTGACGCTGAAAACCTTTTAACTATTAATTAAAATAGGGTCTTCAGCGTCATTAATAAAATCGTCTATTCTAGTTCTAATTAAAAATTCAAGGTACCTGTAAAGAATATTCTTCGAGGCAAAATCGGACGTCCAAAGAAAAAGGCTTCTTCTGTTTGATTTAGTGATCTTGGATTACCTTCGGTGACACCATCAGAATCCGATAAATTAAAGACATTAAATCCTAAACGAAATGTTTCGCCTCCGTCTCCTAGACCAAACGAATAACCTGCGCCAATTCTAATAATACTGATGCCATCTAACTCAATGTTGTTATTATCACTAGCAAATTTTGCTCCTGACTGATTTAACGAATATCCTCAATTTGCGCCTTAGTCAGTCCCATTTTTTCAGAAATTGTTTCCACATGCAAGGCATATTCATAGTCATTTTTAGCAGCGACACAAGTTCGGAGAATAATCTTTTCTCTCAAATCGGGAGCTATTCTATTTTTGTCAAACAAGCCTGTTCGACCAATGATTCTAGATTCAATCAAATCTTTCCAAAGTGCTTTATTTCTAGCGACCAAACGATATAAATTAGGGCTGGGTAAAGCAGTAGGAAAAACTTTGTCCATAGAAGCTTGCATTTCTTCAGAAAGTGGAAGGGGTAATGGTTTAATTCTATTTTTTGTCATTTTTATATTTTTGATTTAATTAATTCTTTTGCGGATAATTAGCTGCCCATTTTTTAGCCCATTCCCCTACTGGGTGTAATAAATTAAATAATTCTTTTCCTTGTTTCGTCAAGGTATACCCATCAATTGTCCGCATAATAAAACCCGCCGTAGTTAATTCCTTGATTCTTTTATTCAAAGTGGTAGGAGAAATGGATTCACACAAACTTTGCAATTTTCTAAAAGTACAAGCCCCATTACTTAAATGCCAAATAATGCCCATTGCCCAACTTCGACCTAATAAGTCAAGCAGGACCATTACGGGCTTTCCTGATTTAGACCCTCTTACTGGTTGACCGGGCTTGGGTTGATTGTTTTTTTTCATAATGCTACATTTTACGTAGCAAAGCTACAATAAATGTAGTAAAAAACAAATGTATGCGCTAATTTTTAAACAGTCTGAATTTATTTCCAGTAGCTTTGTGTTTTCATTGCCCTTCATTCCCAATTCAATTTATGTCGTTTACCAAGTTAGGATTACCTAAAACTTTAGTTGCTGCTTTAGCCCAACAACAATATAAAAAACCCTATCCCATTCAAGCGAAGGCAATACCTGCTATTCTAAAAGGGAAAAACATACTTGGCATTGCCAAAACAGGTTCAGGTAAAACGGCTAGTTTTGTATTGCCTATTCTGTCTAATTTACAAGGTAGTGCATATGCAAGAAATAGACATCCTTTGGCATTAGTCGTCGTTCCAACTAGGGAATTAGCGGTACAAGTAGGGGAAGTTTTTAAGTTGTTTAGCAAGGCATTACCTAATAGGGTTAAAACGGTTGCTGTTTATGGTGGCGTGTCTATTAATCCGCAAATGATGGGCATGAATGGGGTACAAGTTTTGGTGGCAACGCCTGGTCGATTATTAGATTTGGTCGATTCTAAAGCGGTTCATTTGTCAGCGGTGGAAACCTTAGTTTTAGATGAAGCAGATAAAATGCTGAATTTGGGGTTTAAGGAAGAAATGAATCAAATTCTAGGATTATTACCACAAAAACGGCAAAATCTTTTGTTTTCGGCAACTTTAAGCCCTGATTTAGATAGTTTGTCAGCTATTTTGATGAAAGACCCAGTCGTTATTAAAATTGAACCTGATGAAAATGCTATCGACCAAATCCAACAAGCTGGCTATTTTGTACCCGAAGAAAAAAAAGGCCCTTTACTTCGGTATTTAATTAAGACCAAGGCATTAAAACAAGTTTTAGTTTTTACTTCTTCTGGTTATAAAGCGGATAATGTGGCCAATAAACTCCGTAAGAATGGGATTAAAGCAGCAGCCATTCATGGTAAAAAAAGTCAGTCTGCTAGAAATAATGCGCTCAATCAATTTAAAGCAGGAAATCTGCCCGTCTTAGTCGCCACCGATTTATTGTCTAGAGGGATTGATATTGCCTTTTTGCCTTGCGTGATTAACTACGAATTGCCTCGGTCACCCAAAGATTATATCCATCGGATTGGTCGGACGGGACGTGCCCAAAATTCAGGCATCGCCATTTCTTTTGTCAGCCCAGATAAGGTCAATCATTTCAAAGTCATTTTGAAAAAAGGTAAATTTTGGGTAGATATGGTGCATAGTTCGACGCTTGATTTGAAGGGGTATTGATTTGCTAAATTTTCAACATTTAGACAGTATTGCTATTTGCTACATTATCCTATTTAAAACTTAGGAAACAAAGTAATTAGTCCCCAAAAAAAACCTTGATTTATAACCTAAAAAAGCGAATAATGCCCCACGAATTTATTTTAGATTACCTCTATCCCTTAGTGCCTCGCATCAAAAAGATGTTTGGGAATCATTCTATTTATATTGGAGCGAAAATTTACTTAGCGACTCGTGAAAGTGAAAAAAATCCGTTGGATGATGGTATTTGGATTGGGACCAAAATTGACTATCATGATAGCCTAAAAGCGCAGTTCCCTTCCTTAACCAATTTAAAATTATACAAAATTAAAAAATGGTTGCTTTTACCTGTTGATGCAGATGATTTTGAAGAAACCGCCATTGGGATTTGTGAATTGATTAAATCAGGTGACCCCAGAATTGGGGTTGTACCTAAGCCTAGGAAGAAAAAGAAGGGGTAATTTTAAAGATAATTTCAAGAGTAAGAATCAACTATTCCAATCTTTTGCTTGGAACTAATAAATAAATATACCGTTTGTCAATTTTAAACAACTTCAAATAAAGTAGCGAATAATTATCAACTTTAAAAGAATAGTGATGATTGATATAGTAATCCTTTGTCCACTTAGTATAGAATATAATGCAGTACGTAAATATTTGATAGCCCCTATTTTTAAGGAAGAAAAGCAATTTGGTCTTTCTTATGAAGCAGGAAAAATCCATTCTGAGGGACATGAGTGGCAGGTTGCGCTTTTTGAGACAGCGGGAAAAATTGGTAATTTGCAGGCAAGAACTACTCAAATACTTCATTCCTTAAAACCCAAATTTATATTTTTAGTAGGGATAGCTGCTGGAATTAAAGATGTTCAAATAGGAGATGTAATCATTGGCACAAAAGCTTATGGTTATGAGAGTGGAAAAGAAACGGATAATGGATTTTTAGCTCGCCCAGATGTTATTTATTCTTCCAGAAAATTAATAGAACTAGCCAAGCAAATAATTAGAGAAAAGCCACCCGAAAATTACAAAGTGGAGTTTGGCGCTGTAGCAGGGGGGAATAGAGTCATTAATACTGCTAATAATAGCCTTCAAATTATTAAACAATCTTATAACGATACCAAAGCTTTAGAGATGGAATCTATTGGGTTTGCTTTTGCTGCACAAGAAGCACAAATTCCATTTCTAAACATCAGAAGTATCTGCGATTTAGCGATCCATAAGAATGACAACTTTCAAAAATTAGCTGCTGAACATGCCGCTGAATTTGCTATCCAATTAATTAAGCGGTTGCCCAAAATAGAACTATCGACGACCGCTCAAAAATTAGCTGTTTATTGTACTAAACAACCTTTTGGGGTTTTGGAATGGCGAAAATTAAAGCCTATTGAACTTTGTATATCAAAAAAAGGATTACAATTTCAATTCAATGGATGCGATATTGACGTTGCTGAAATTAAAGCGTATGGGCATATTAAAATGAATGGAGACTTTAGTAAAAACTGGATTTATGTACAGCTTATGAATGAGGAAGTATTCTATTTTTCGGAGAAAACTTTTTTACCTGGAATAAGAAGTATTTTCGGAGGGAGTAAAAAATTACTAAAAAAACTGGAACCATTACTCCCTAATACTTAGGTAAGCATTCTACTATCATAGGCGTGATAATATCTATATTTGCTAAGGCATATTCTTCTACTTTTTTAGACATAATTTTAAGCCCTTCTTTCATGGATTTTCCTAAAGGAATATTTTTAGGGATAGGAACGATTCCATTACAACAGCATTGACTCGAACCAACAGTTACGATTAGATGTCCACCAGAGTAAACGAATCGACTACCATCATTTTTAGTTCCTTTTTTAATGCTTCCTGAATAAGAAAAAGTGATGAGGTAGTCCCATTCCTTTGCTAGAGTATAGCCTGATTTTTCTTCAAACTTTTGGCGCAATAAATTATTTGAAACACCCGCTAGTTGTAACTTCGTAATATATTGAGGTATTTCTTTTTTGATTTTTTCTTTATTAGCTTTGGTTGTTATAGTAGAAATAGGAGAAGAATAAGCTGCTGGTTTAGATGGTGGCGTCGGAGTTATAACTTGTGTATCTTTTACTACAAATGGTTGTATCGGTAATGGATTGGCTATCTTATTGGATTGTTTATTGAAGGAATAGTTCAAAAAACTGACTAAAAAAATAATACTAAATCCTAATTTTGGCGCAATTCTACCTATTAATAGGCAGATGAAAATAATTAAACCAAGAAAGAGAAACGCCAAGTTAACGGATAAAAGGGAATTGGGTATTAAAATAAAGTCCGACATACTTTTGATTATTTAACTCTTTTTCCCATTTGGAAAACACAAATAAATGTAAAAATGACCCTTGCAGAAAAGAATAAACTGATTGCTACAAAAGGTATCCATTTTTTAATAGATGATTGTGCTTATACACAAGCTCAGATACTAGAAATGTTTAAGGTACTAGAAATTCAAACTAGTAAACCGAGTCTTAGTAATTTATATAGCGGGAATAGAGCGGTGAAATCTAGGGCAATGAACAATCTTGCTAAAGGAATAGCAATTATTCTAGAAAGAGAACAATGTCATTTTTTAGCCGAAGCAACCCAAACAATTGTTCCTATTCCAGCTTGTCAGATACGCCCTATCACGAAGAAAACCAATGATATTATTATTGATACTGAAAAAATAACAAAAGGTTATACCATCCACGAAGGAAGAATAGATGTTCCTCAAAAAGTAGTTTTTTATGAACAGGCAACTTATGAGATTATTGAATTAGGATTGCGATTAAGGCGGTTTACCGATTATTTCCAAGCAAAACGGGATGGTGCTTTTTTAGACCCAATCAGAACACAATTGGCGAATGGCGTCAATTTTAAATGTTATGTACTAAACCCCACAGGAAATTTTGCCTGGCGGTATTATGACGATAGAGCGAAGGTTTTATCAAAAGAGCAAGAGGCTTATGAAACTTCTCCAAAAATTGTTGCTGAATTAAAACAACTCTGCCTTATTTTGAATAGAGAGGGTTATAAGGGTAAAATGTCTTTATTTCAATATGACCATTTTCCCTATTTTCATGCATCGGTCATTGATGCAGCAACAGAAAATGGAGTAATTTATATGTCTCCTTATTTATTTGGGGTAAGACGTGCCAATACGCCTGTTATTGAGGTGCATCAAAAAATGCAAAAAAAGATTTTCAGAAGATATTGGTCCTCCATTAAAGCAATCATTAATTCTCCAACTATTATGAAACTCGTCTAGTATTCTTTTGCCTAATATAACAATAGTAATTTTTTCTCTTGTTGAAGAGAAAGATAAGTATGCTATTAATCTTTCTAAATTTTATTATAGTCCTTAAGGTTTTTCTTATAAAACTTTAAAGCTGGACGTTTGATTTCTTTGGGCTCGACGCCCAAAGAAATCAAGTTACTAGGAGCTATTTCTACTTTTATAAGAAAACCTTTTTTAGCCCTTATAGTTTATAAAAATTTACAAGCCTTTATAGAAATTTACAAAACATTGATAAACAGACTTTTGCTATTTTTTTAGGCTTGATTTGCCTGCAACTTTGTGGTGTGTTACATAGGAAACCTAGTTAGTCAAAAGTAGAATTTATACTTCCATTTCACTTAATGAAACGACCTTACTTAGCGAATCAATTGCGTTAAGCTAAGCTGGATTTTCTATGCCTTTTTCCAAAAAGGCAACCAAGCATGAGTAGCTGCAGATGCTTTAGCTAGATGTGACACATGATGAAATCTATTTATTCACTTAAAATTATTTATCATGTTATTACCACAAAGTTTAGGAAAAGTAAATGTAGTTTCTACAATTCCAGTAAGGTTTCAAAAAGAGATTGTTACAGTAGATATTATCGCTTTCTAAAATGTATTCAAAAATTAGAGGGTATCCGTCGAATAGGATGCTCTCTTTTTTATAATTCATCAATCTTTTTTATAAGCCAACTTTTGTATAAAATATAATCACCATTATCTAATTGTTTTTTTATAATACTTTTCTGTGGCTGAAAACTCATAATTTGCTTAAGAATAGCAATAAAATTAATTATAGCCTTTTTGATAGATTCATGGGCTGTTAGGTTTCTTCTTGTAAAGATATCTGTAGCATTACATTCAGATAAAATGAGTTCAGTATTTTCATTCAGTTCATATTTACAGGCTATGCGAATTAACCTTGCCTTTATATCGAAAAAGATATTCTTTTTAAAATCATTTATTAAAAAATCTAAAGATTCTTCAAATTCTCTTTTCCAAAAATGTAAAATGGCAAAACAAAATCTTAATACCATTTCCCTTTCACTAGGTAAAAGTTTTTCTTGATATTGATTAATAAATTCTTCACACCATTTAAATTCTTCTAACGCACTTGATAAATCAACTATATTCACAAAATGATTTATATCAAAGAACCCTTTTACAATAAATGAATTATCCTGAATTTTATACTTAAAGAGTCCAAAAGCCTCTTTGCCAAATTGTTGATTCCCTTTTTTTATATGATAAGCAGTATGATTAATTAAGTAAGTTATAAGAATATGAGAATCCTCTGAATTAATTGATTTTTTATTTTTTACAACCAATTCTTTAACTTTATGATAATATTGGTCTTCTCTAGTAGAGATAAGTTTAAATGTCGATTGATACAAATCATGTAAAAGAGAAATTTCTTTCCAGTCTTTTTCCATTATTTGTTCCAAATAAATAATTTCTTTATAAGTTTCATTAAGTACTTCCGTTCTTGTCTGTACTTCACATGCATATTTTAGTTTTGCTAGGGCATAAAAATTATCTAAATTTTCAATAACGCCTTTGATTTGTTGACCTTCCAATGCTATCTTTTCCAGATTATTATTAAAATAATTTTCGTGAGTAACTCTTAGTTTTTGCATCCAAAACCACATTTCATTTTCATTAGCATCTTTAATAGCTGACTGCATCTTTTTGAATTGGTTTGATGCTGGTTTTTCTAAGTTTAATTTTTCAAAAATATGCTTCAAGGCTATTTCTCTATCAAAAGGAAAATTATAAAAATATTTTTTTATCAAAAATTCTTTTAAGTACTTACGAAGGTCATAAATCGAATGAGTTAGTTTCCTATTACTAAATATTTCTCCTTTGAATATTTTTTTAAATGCAACACTTGGATCTAATTCAAATCTATCAAAATCTGGATAAAACTGTTTTAAATAAGTCAATATCTTAATTGATGCACTATTTTTTCCATAATTGTTAGAAGCATATTTATAGAACTCTTTAAAATCTTTCTTAGAAATTTTAGCAAGTGTATCTAGAAATTGGTTATCTCTCATTGGACTTTTGTCGGTGAATTTTAATAACTATAATTAATTAATAATCAACGACATATATTTAGTTCTGGTTTCTTTTTTTGTCAAAATATCGGTGAACTGCTTAAAAAATGTAGTTTCTTGTATTGTTTAAAAATTGCAAATTGGAGTTTTATAAAATTTAGTATATGCAGCGTAAAAGAGTTATTTCGTCTAATTTACTTTCTGTTGGGTATGATTCCACCTCGGGTACACTAGAAATTGAATTTCATTCAAGGTGGGTTTACCAATATTTCAATGTACCAACAGCTATTTATCAAAATTTAATGAATGCTAGTTCTCATGGTAGCTATCATGCTGTATACATAAAAAATAATTATGCTTACAAAAGAATACGTTAAAATTATAATCTTTTCAGTAACAAAGATTGTATTAATTTTTTTGATTGGTTTAACAAATCAATCATTCAACAATACTGATTACATAGATAAACCCTCCATTTTTGTTGAACCTATCATGTGTACGGAATTAGTTGGCAGATGTACGGGAAGTGCTTATTGTACTGCCTGTAGTAATTGTAGTCGCTGCGGTTACTGCAATAGTGGCGGTAGTTGCGGAGTATGTGGAAAAAGCGTTAAAACCTATCGCCCTAAAAAGAAGAAAAAAACTACCTCTAAGTATAAATCTATCCCTAAAAAGACAGCACCTTCCCCTGCTTCTCAATCTACTCATTTAACGGAGGTTGTTTATATCCTCAAGGATAAAACTAGTTTAAGGCAATTGGCGAATTCTAAGGCTACCGTATTAAAACGGTTAGCCAAAAATGATAAGGTGCAAATGGTAGATGGTTCTACTGAGAAATATTGGTGTAAGGTTATTTATAAAGGAAAAATGGGGTGGGTGAAGAAGCATTTGTTGGAGAAAAAGAAACTAATAATTTATCCTTAATAGTTAGTCCAGATAATAGTGTCGGGTTAAGATTATAATTTTGTGATTCTAAAAT
>CAZXYA010000335.1:0-10378 GCA_964644655.1 uncultured Saprospiraceae bacterium
AGAGTCATTTAAGTTCATATAGTTAATTTTAGGAGACCTCTTAAATGAACTTATATGTCTTAAATGGTAAAAATAAAAATATGCTAAACAGTTACAAATTTTCTATTTTTTAGAAATTATAAGTAAAGGTTACTCTATAATCTAAAGGTAAATCAGCAGTCTCTTCTAAGAAATTCCACAAGATAGATATTTCGTAGCCAATTTGACCACCGCTGGTATAGCCACCACCCAAAAAGAAATTGTTCCTAGAATCTCTAGTGCCATCCGTAAACTTCCTACTTTCAATTTGATATTCGGCGTGAGCAAAAAATTGTGGAAATAATTTATATCGACTAAACGCCCCTACTCCATAATCTAAAAAATTAAATCTTTCTACATTATTCCCATTCCCTACACGAATATGAGAATAAGATAACTCTACTCTAGGGCCAATAGAAAATTCAGGTGTCACTTTATATCCTACCATTGGAGATATGGAAAAGTTAAATTGGCTGGTATTAAATCCAGAGCCAAAATTTAATCCAATACCACCACCATACCAAAAACGAAAACTACCTACGCCACTTTCATCAAAATAATCTTCTGTATTATTTCGATTATTTTTATTTCTATCTCTTTGTGCCTCTGCGTCAAAATTGAAGCTTATCAATAATATAAAAACCAAAGTAAAGAGTTTTGCAAACCTTGTCATCATTGCCATTTGCATAAATTGTAATTTCATGTTAAATAAATTTTTATAATTCCCAGCAAAATAAGGTGTTACAAGGAAGTGTATCTTCTTAACACCTGTATCTACTGAAAGATTTCTATTTCGGGATAAAATGTTGCCCAAATAAACCAATAAGCCGTATTGGAGACTAATCTTTGAAGTTGAACGCCCTCATTCTCAACAGATTCTCCAAAAATAGTCCATTGATTTCCTACCTCGTCTACCAGTAAAATTTCATCCGCAGTTTCTAATAAAGTAAACTGATGGGCTGCTCCTTCATTTGTTTTAGCACTATAAGCAATGATGCTATCAAATTCATCACTTCCTATAATAATGATAGGTTCCCCATTTATTTCATCTTGAATTAAGGAGAAACCTTCTGTAGCAAAATCTTCTTGCCTGTATCCTTTGACAATCCCATCGACAATAACCCCTAATATTTTTTCCTTTACGGGCAAAACAGTATTTAATGAGTCTATGTCGAGAGGTAAATCAAAAAATATTTTAGTGGCATCTGTCTCGTAATCGCCATAAGGATAAGTCCCATAAGGTCGATTAAAACGCGTATCAAAATTTAATACTTCAGAATTAGGAAATAAATTTTTCCATTTTGACCATTTCATTTCGAATACGGTAAATCCTGTCAGTTGAATTTCTGAAAAATCGCCTCTAATCCCTTTTCGGAACATTTGAGACCAATCAGAAAATGTCTCCATTTCATTAAAAATCGTATTCGAATTAAATAATAAGCCAGAAACTCGAAATTCTAGGACTTGTTCCTCTATTCTTCTATTAAAACCAATACTACTTCCAGATAAAGCAGAATAGGTTAAAGCAATAGGTAAGGTATCAACCAGATCATTGACTACTTCATGCCAATCCATGATAACTAATGGGTAAGCACGAATGCTTGATCCTACTTTCATCCCTATAATTAGACTAGTATCTGGCAAAAAAGTAACTTCACTAGCCTTCGTAAAATTAGGATTATTAATAGCAGGAATATCTCCATCTCCTTCGCCTTCAGAGATTTGTGACTGAGGTACACTCCAATCTCCTCCTAATCGTCCATTTGTGCAAGCAAAAGACAAAATAATAATGGCTAACCCAGCTAATAAAAAATAAATATATTGATTTGATTGCTTCAAATTAAACGATTTCTGGCTCAAAGTAAATTGAATTCTTCAACTTTCCAATAGTTTCTAGTGTTTCTAAGTAAAAGATTTTAAATTTATTCAGCAAAGCGTTTAGGGCGTAGGGCAAAGGAGTTAAGAATAGTGGCTATGGTTGCAAACTTCAACCATCTGCTTCCTCATTTGTTTGTTTATACACAGAACCCATACCTGACGGATATGGATATCATCTTCAAATCGGTATTTTTTAAGCCTTTGATTTGATTTTTTAGGCAGTAAATTTTTTATAAGAAAACCCTTTGAATCACACATTAAGAACGAAATTTATTTGTAAAAATTTTAAAATTATGACTCAAAAATATCAACCCATTAATTGTCATTTTTATGATGAGTTAGAATTATTGGCGATTCGTCAGAAAAATTGTGTGATTATCTATTTGGATGAAACAGACAATCAACTAGAAAAGTCCGCAGTTATTACGGATTTTAAAATTATAGATGCCGCAGAATATATGTTGCTGAAGGATGGAGATAAGATACGTTTAGACCGATTGGTTGCTGTAGATGGGAAAGTGCTTAAGGGGTTTTGTTAGAGCAGGATTGGTTAGTGTTATAATAAAAGAGAAAAAATTAAACGAGAAAATGCCCATTAATTCTCAAATTTGAAGTTGAAGTTGAGGTTGGAATTGAAGTTAAGGTTTAAAAATTTCAACAAATCAATCTCTCCCCTTGATTTTTGGTATCAATATCATAGTTTTGTGGATTTGTTATTCAATCTTTTTTTCTTTAAATAGCAAGGCATAAACAAATATGGATACTACACCTATTTATCTGATTACCAAATCATTACACTTACCTAAGCGCGGGGTTGAAAATACCATTAAATTATTGGATGAGGGCGCGACAATTCCCTTTATTTCTCGGTATCGAAAAGAAATGACGGGTTCTTTGGATGAAGTCGCTATTGCTGCTATAAAAAAGGAGTTAGATAAGTTTAGGGAAGTCGAGAAGAGAAAAGAGGCCATTTTAAAGGCGATTGAGGAGCAGGGAAAATTAACAGATACTTTAAAAGATAGAATTACCAATACTTATAATTTAACGGAATTAGAAGATATATACTTACCTTATAAAAAGAAACGAAAAACGAGGGCTACGGCAGCCAAAGAAAAAGGATTAGAGCCTTTGGCAAGGGCTATTTTTCAACAAAATAATCATCAAATTGAAAGTTTAGCAGGACAATACTTAAATGAAGCTGTTCCAGATATTGAGGCAGCCTTAGCAGGAAGTCGAGATATTATTGCCGAATGGATCAATGAGGATGAGCAGTCAAGAAATAAAGTAAGATTTGCCTTTGACAAAACAGCCGTAATTAAAGCAAAAGTTGCTCGTGGTAGGAAGGAAGAGGGGATTAAATATAAAGATTATTTCAAATTTGAAGAACCGCTAAAGCGCTGTCCTTCTCATAGAATTTTAGCCATGCGTAGGGGTGAAGAAGAAGGTTTTTTGCGGGTTTCTATTGCACCAGATGAAGAAGAGACTAAGTATCGTTTGGAGAAACTTTACTTAGAGGGCTATGGATCAGCTACAGAACAGGTAAAATTAGCATTGGAAGATAGTTATAAACGCTTATTATCTCCTTCGATTGAAACAGAATTTAGAAATAAATATAAAGAAATTGCAGATGCCGAAGCTATTAAAGTTTTTGCAGAAAATTTAAAGCAATTATTATTAGCTGCTCCTTTAGGTCAGCAACGGATTTTAGCTATAGACCCAGGTTTTAGAACGGGTTGTAAGGTTGTGTGCTTGGATGAAAATGGCAATCTTTTAACTAATGCTACTATTTACCCTCACCCACCTCAATCCGACAAAATTACTGCTATCCATCAGGTAAAAGATTTAGTTTATCAATTTGGTATTCAGGCTATTGCAGTAGGTAATGGTACTGCTGGACGAGAGACCCTTTCTTTATTTAGGAGTGTTAATTTTGATCGTCCTGTAGAAGTATTTATGGTGAATGAAAGTGGTGCTTCTATTTATTCTGCCTCTGCCATTGCTAGAGAAGAATTTCCGGACAAAGATGTAACAGTTAGGGGAGCTGTTTCCATTGGTAGACGATTGATGGATCCATTAGCAGAGTTGGTAAAAATTGATGCTAAATCTATTGGGGTTGGACAATATCAGCATGATGTACATCAAGGAATGTTGAAAGAAAGTTTGGATAGAGTGGTTGAAAGTTGTGTAAATGCAGTCGGAATTAATCTGAATACAGCGAGTAAACATTTATTGACCTATATATCTGGGTTAGGACCAACTTTAGCAGGTAATATTGTTGCATTTAGAAAAGAAAATGGGGCTTTTAATAATAGAAAACAATTAAAAAAAGTGCCTCGAATGGGGAATAAAGCTTTTGAACAATGTGCTGGATTCTTGAGGGTTCGAGCAGGAAAAAATCCATTGGATAATACTGCTGTCCATCCTGAAAGTTACTCCATCGTCAAACAAATGGCTGCTGATTTAAATTGTTCGATACAGGAATTAATTGATAATAAGTCATTGCAAAAAAAGGTCAATTTAACTCAGTATGCAACCGCTACCATTGGCTTACCTACCTTGAAAGATATTCTTAAAGAACTAGATAAACCGGGCTTAGACCCCAGAGGAAAAGCTAAATCTTTTGAGTTTTCTAAATCTGTTAAGACGGTCGATGATTTGAATATTGGAATGGTTTTGCCCGGTATTGTTACTAATGTGACTAATTTTGGAGCTTTCGTGGATATTGGAGTCAAACAAGACGGCTTGGTGCATATTTCTCAGTTAGCTAATAAATTTGTTAAGAACCCAGCGGATGTGGTGAAGTTGCAGCAACAGGTGCAGGTTCGGGTGGTGGAGGTGGATAAGGCTCGGAATCGGATACAGTTGTCTATGAAGGATGTTTAAATTTGAATAAAGATTTTTGTTGCCCAACGGATTTTGTTGCCCAGCGGGTTTTGTTGCCCAACGGATTTTGTTTGGCAGATTGATTTAGTGTTTTTAGTGCTACTTTGAGACTTTAAGTGTTGCTCCGATTTTATCGGAGTTCGACAAAGATCCCTCCTGTGAGTTGCCGCTACTTGTCCCGCCGAAGGAGAACTTTAATCGGGAGGCGATGAGCAACATATTAGTCTAAAGTCTCAAAGTGGAATTAGATATATTAGAGCTCTTCTAAAAAGCAATATAAATACACAGAAAGCTATTTTTATTTTTGATATAACATTATATATAAATAGGATTAACTCCTATAAAATATTGATAATAATCTCAAAACAAAATTTTAGTTGGAATAGAATAAAGGTTTTAATTTATATCATATAATTTTTAATAACTTTTATTTTTCTATTACATTTGCGTATTAATATAACCTACCCGATTCATAAAAAAGAAATTTTAAATAAGCTAAAACGTTGTAAGTCAGCTCATTAAACTGAACCACGCCTAACATAATAATAAAATTGAATTATATTATAGTATTCCTACAAATAGGAAACGGTACCACTTAATAGTTCTTTGATTCTGGACAAAGAACGTCACACACATTTTTTTATTTTTAAACAAAACGATTATGCAAGGTTTAACGGAAGTTACAACCCAGATAGCGGCTAATGCAGATGCTATCGCAGGGAACATTAACGCCATAGACACCGTCTGGGTAGCGATATGTGCAGCGCTTATCTTTCAAATGGAAGGAGGGTTTGCGCTTTTAGAAGCAGGATTTATTCGATCTAAAAACACGATGAGTATTATTGCTAAAGTAATGATAGACATCATGTTTGGAGGATTGGCATTTTTTGCGATTGGCTTTGGTATTGCTTATGGAGAATCCAATGGATACTTCGCTTTTGATATGGGCATTACTGACCGAGATTTAGGACTCACCATTTCTAACAAATTATTCTGGTTTATTCAATTAGGGTTTGCTATTGCGGCAGTTTCGATTGTATCGGGTGCCTTAGCTGAACGTATGCGGAATTGGGTCTATGTCGTTTTTGTGGTCCTTTTCTGTGCAATTATGTATCCCTTAGCCGCAAATTGGGTTTGGAATCCAGATGGCTGGTTAGCAGGGCAGGGATTTAATGATTTTGCTGGATCAGCAGCAGTACACGCAATGGGTGGTTTTGCTGCCTTGGCAGGTGCAATCGTATTAGGTCCTAGAATTGGTAAATATAATGCCGATGGTAGTATTAATGCCATTCCGGGGCATAATTTACCTTTAGCGGCTACTGGTGCCTTTATTTTATGGTTTGGTTGGTTTGGTTTTAACCCTGGGTCTACATTAGCGGCTGTCGGTAATTGGGAACTGATTGGAACAGTTGCGACTAACACCTTTTTAGCCTCTGCGGCAGGTGGTGCTGCAACGATGATGTATACTCGATTGCGACACGGTGTTGTGGACATAACGATGGTTATTAATGGTGTTTTAGCAGGCTTAGTTGGTATTACAGCAGGTTGTAATGTAGTTGATCCTTGGGCGGCTATCGTAATTGGCTTGATTGCAGGTATTTTGGTCGATGTTGCAGTCATTACGATTGATAGAATGCATATTGACGATCCTGTTGGAGCAGTTGCCGTACATGGTATTAATGGCGTATGGGGTACTTTGGCAGTAGGTTTATTTGCTGCGGAAAATGGTTTACTAACTACAGGAAGTGCGAGTCAACTCATCGTTCAAGCTACAGGAGTAGCGGCTATAGCAGCTATGTCTTTTATTTTAACTTACGGCTTGATGAAAGTTTTGGATATGACGATGGGAATTCGAGTAAGTCGAGAAGAAGAATTAGCAGGCATTGATGCGGCTGAATTTGGGGTGGAGTCTTATTCTGAGTATGAGTAGGTTTAGGTGGCTTATTTTATAAAAAAAAATGAAAGACTGAAAAAAGATGTAATAGTTATGATTTGTGATAATCATAGTTCATACATTTTAAATCATAAATCCATTTTAAATAAAATGTAGCGGCTTAGAATTGATAATGTATGATTTGGGTACTACCACCTCTAATGTTCGGTACTCCAAATCGTCAACAGCACAGTTTTAAAGGTAATAATCGAATGTAAGGGTTAAAGTAGGGAATGATTTAATAGTGATTAGAATTTAATTAAATTTGCATTAGAGTACTACCAATTTTTAACTAGTCATTACTGCTTACTTTCTTTAGAGATAGGCAAATTGACTTTTAATTATTAATAAAATGAAAAAAGTAGAAGCAATCATAAATCCTTCTAAATTGAAGGACGTTCAAATAGGCTTAAAAGCGGCAGAAATTCCTTGTATGACGGTGATGAATGTGAAAGGGACAGGCTTACAAAAAAGCTATTCCGAGGTATATAGAGGAACGGAGAAATCCAACATTTTAAGAAATAAGGTCTTGATTATCTGTATAATAAGTGATGAAAATCTAGAAAAATGTATAGATACCATCCTAGATAATGCCTCGACAGGTAATGTAGGGGATGGAAAGATTTTTGTTTACGATGTAATGGATGCTATTCGGATTCGAACTCGAACTCGTGGTGGAGAGGCTATTAAGTAGATGAAATGAGTAAATAAAAGAATGAATAAATGATTAAATAGGGGGCTACTTTCGAAATAAAGTACTAGCTTTCAGTTTTTGATTCTCTATTCACTCAATTTACCAACTGCTAATCAGTTATTCATTAACAAACAAAAGCGCTATCATAACTGAATATGATAGCGCTTTTATTTTATAAAGAAGGATAAAGCAATAAATCCTCCACAAAATTAGTAGGTTTAAATGGTGACCAATTGTCAGCATTCAATAATAATCTATCTGCTATAATTTTTAAGACTGCCGTGTTAAACCCTAAACCAATGTGGCTACCTCTCACTTGGATATTTTGATGAATAGCTGTTTCTTTTTCCTCTATGCAAACTTCCCAAGCTACTACTCCATCCTCTTTAGAATAAATAGCAGTAGTTGGTACAGGGGCAGGTTTAGGAATGTCCTTCAATAATTCAGGATCTAAATCGACTACCCTTTTTCCACCAGAAATTAAATTATAAATCCAAGAAGCATTATTGGGTGCGGCAATATCTCTAAAAGGAGAACCTAGGGTAATTATTTGTCGCACTAAATGAGGCTTCCCTTTAGCCAATTGTCTAGCAAGGACTCCACCTAAACTCCAACCTATTATGCTGATTTTTTGCCCGGTCTCTTCGTAAATTTCTTCTAATTTCAGCAATAGTAAATCCAAAATTTCCACTTCTCCTTTATTACGCCCCAATTCCCATGCATAAGCTTGATAGCCATTTTTTTCGATAAAATTTCTAAGTGCTATCGTTGATCTATCAGACGCCATAAATCCTGGTAAAACTAAAACTGGATGACCATCTCCTACTGCTGTTTTATTAAAAAGCGTACGGAAAGGAATGGAGAAGCTGTATTCTGTAGCAGCTCGTCCTATTTCAGTAGCTAACCAAAAGAGAGAAGGTTTAGTCATATCTTCAAAATTTTCAAGTGTATTTGTCATAGGCTTTTATTTTAAAGAAGTTTATCTCAAAAGATGGAAAATCCATCCATTAACAAATAGGAAAATGCCTATTCGTAATAGATTAAAATTTATTTATTATTAATTTCCACCTTTCAATTTGATCGCCTCAAATTTATATTCGAGAATCTTTGATACAGCTCCATGTATTTTTTAGTATAAAAAATTCAGCCACAATTTAGAACATCGATTTTCGGTACAAAATTAAAAATTGTAAATGTTAATATATTTTTAATTTTATATTGAAAATTTTATTCCAAAAACACGAAGTTAGGTATTTTCTCTAGTTTAAAAAATTATATCTAGTATAAACAAAACAAGTTTTTAGATTTTAAGTTTAAAGTTTAGGCTTAAATTAGTATTTTCGTACTAAAATAGATTTTCGTTAAAAATAAAAATATGAATAGTTACTACTTTACAGAAGAACATGAGTTATTCCGTCAGTCCTTAAGAAGTTTTTTAGAAAAAGAGGCCATTCCGAATATTGACCAATGGGAAGAAGACCGTCGAACCCCTAGAGATATATGGAAAAAAATGGGTGATTTGGGCTTTTTAGGCTTAGCCTATCCAGAAGAGTATGGTGGAATGGGCTTAGATTTTTTCTATGATGTCGTATTTAATGAAGAGTTAGGTCGTTGTAATTCTGGAGGGTTTGCCATTACCCAACAGGTGGTGCAGTATATGTCTGGTCCTTATATCTTAAAATATGGATCAGATTATTTAAAGAAAAAATATTTACCGGGCATTATCGCAGGAGAAGTCATTTCTTCGATTGGTATTACTGAACCGGGTGCTGGCTCTGATGTGCAAAACATTCAAACCAAAGCTATACGAGAAGGAGATCATTATATAGTTAATGGATCAAAGACCTTTATTACGAATGGTGTTTATGGAGATTTTGTGATTACGGTAGTTAAAACAGATCCAAGTAGAGGAGCTAGTGGGGTTAGTTTATTGGTAATAGAGCAATCTATGGAAGGTGTTTCAACTCGAAAATTGAAGAAATTAGGCTGGCATTCCTCTGATACTGCAGAAATTAGCTTTGACAATGTAAAAGTACCTGTTGAAAATCTAGTAGGTGAAGAAGGTAGAGGTTTTTATTATCTAATGAATGGCTTGCAATTAGAGCGAATTTGCGGGCTTCCAGCAGGTATAACCGCTATGGAATCGGCGCTAGAAAAGTCGATGCAATATATGTCTGAAAGACAAGCTTTTGGAAAACCAATTAATAAATTCCAAGTATTGCGGCATAGAGTTGCACAAATGGCTTCAGAAGTTGAAGCAGCTAAGGCTTTTACTTACACTTGTGCAAAAATGTATCAAGATGGTATTTATGATGTAAAGCTTTGTTCGATGGCAAAGTTATTAATTTCCGAATTATCAGAAAAAGTAGCCACTCAATGCTTGCAATTTTTTGGAGGATATGGTTTTATGGAAGAATATCCAATGGCACGAATGTATAGAGATGTACGAGTCGGTACAATAGGTGGTGGATCTTCTGAAATTATGCGAGAAATCATTTCTAAAATGATTATTGAAGATGTTGGGTATAAAGCAGCACCTCGAACAGATAAAAAAGTAGCTGTTGGTAGTAGTAAGGGCCAGCTTAAACCTATTGCCGCAAAACCTGCGAAAAAAGAAGCAGGTCAAGCGGCTTCTATAGATACCTTAGTCGCAGGTATTCAACAACAAGCCGCTACTGCTAAGCCATTGGGCAAAACCCTAAAATTCGATATGGATGGGCAGCAATTATTTATTGATGGTACCGGAGATTCCAATATAGTTTCTGCTAGTAGTGCAGCAGCCGATTGCACGGTTAATGTATCAATGGATGATTTTCAAGCATTAGTCAATGGTCATTTAAATCCTATGACTGCTTTTATGAGTGGAAAAATTAAAGTTGATGGAGATATGGGAGTAGCTATGAAATTGCAGAGTTTATTTAGTTGAGTTGGTTGCTGGTTGCTGGTTGCTGGTTGCTGGTTGCTGGTTGCTG
>CAZXYA010000336.1:0-10374 GCA_964644655.1 uncultured Saprospiraceae bacterium
TCTTTGCTATCATCTCCCATTAAATATAAATAAGCTTGCATAATGTCATCGGGGTGGGGCAGTGTGTTTGGTATTGTTAGTTTTTGCCAGTGTGGTTATTCAAACATAGAATCTGCCTTTAATCTATGAATGGGGTATTGATAGCGAGATTGACCTTTATCTGTTGTGACTTTACTTAATAAGGTGAGTACAGATTTCACACTCGGCATACTGTTTCTCATTTTAATTGTTCGTTTAAAATTTTGTTTAAACGCTTAATCCAGTTGGTGGTGTATCATATTTTTCAGCTTTGAATGATTGTTTAAATAGATGAAGTAATAGCACATTGTAAACTTTGCATACCGCTGAGATAATTCCTTATTCTTTAATCAGCTCAGTTAAGGGCTGAGGAAGAATATATTGTTCAGTTAAAGTAATCGCAATCAACAAAGCCTTTGTTGCGAGCGCAGCCAATATCCATTCATAACGTCTATTCACGCAGAAAATAATTCATCATAAAGCTATGAACAATACCGAAACAGAAAAAGCAAAACAGCATAAACAACGCATGCAAGTTAAAAAGGCAAGAGTTGATAATTCTATTGCTGATGCTGATAAGGAAAAAGGAATTTTATTAGTACTGACTGGAAATGGTAAAGGCAAATCCAGTTCCGCATTTGGCATGGTCGCCCGTTCCCTTGGTCATGATATGAAAGTAGGTGTTGCGCAATTTGTGAAAAGCCGAACTGATACTGGAGAAGAAGCCTTTTTAAGCAAGCAAAAAAATGTTGAGTGGCATGTTCTCGGTGATGGCTTTACCTGGGAAACGCAAAACCTAGAGCAGGATAAAGCAACGGCTAATGAAGGCTGGAAAATTGCACAGACGATGCTACATAATGAATTATTAGATTTAGTAGTTCTCGATGAGTTAACATATCCAATTAAATATAACTGGCTTGACTTAGACAAAGTACTAAATGATTTAAAAAACAGACCTCCTATGCAACATGTTGTGATTACCGGAAGGGGAGCTCATAGGGAATTAAGAGCTCTTGCTGATACCGTAACGGTTTTGAATGATGATAAGCATGCTTATCGAGCGGGTATCAAAGCGCAAAAGGGGATTGATTTGTAATATTGCATATAATATCTGAAATAATTTAAATTTGTGAGTTAAAAACTCCAAGTATAAAATACCAATTTTTTAAATAGTTGTTTAATAAAAATTATAATGCAATTAAGCTATTAATGACCTCTTAAAAGAGTTCCAATAATTTATAGGATTGAAATTATCATGATAAACTCTGTTGTAGATAGTTAGGTATTTACCTTATTAGAATTACTTTCTGTTTTTTATTGCCATAGTCGGTTTAGAAGTATTATGAGTAATTGTTGTCTCTCTAATAAATATTTTTCAAACCAAAAAAACAATTTTTAGGAATTATCTCGTAGTCGGAAGGTTTAGATATACCTTTGAATATATGGGTAGTTTTTTAGATAGTATTTTTTTTCGATGGATAGTGAACAATTACCATTTAATAGATAGGAAAGATCTTGAGCCTATCGTTCGGAAAAGAATGTTGATAGCACTATTGCTTTTGGTTCAACTTGAGACCTTCGTGAAGAAGGTTCAATATTTTTTGTAAGTCGTCCTTATCCCATCTTAGCCAAAGAAGTAGTATCTTTTAAACGTGTTGTGATTGGTCAAAATTGTAGAAGCCTTTATAAAACATCATCTATAGTTGATGTTTTTGGCATGAATTATGGCGCAATTTCTAAATCTACAATATTATTTTTATCGAAAAGTGTAAAAAATACGGTTGTTGGCTTAATGCTGAGGAAGTGGGTTATCTAATTATTATCTCAGCGATGGATCCTATGTTTTTTCTCAAATTTTTTATAAAATTGGCACGTAAAAATTTGACATTTTCGGTGACGAAGATAAATTTTCGGAGGAAAGATTAAAGGTAATTATTATGATAATGCAGTCGCTTAAAATTTCTTGCACACATTTAAAAAAGAGTATATTTATCGCTTTTATTACGGCACAAGAGATGAAGCCATGCGTTCTATTTTTTGATATATCCAAGCTTATTACAATCAAGTTAGAAGACATTCTAGTCTTGACTATAAAAGTCCGATAGACTTTGAAGAACCTGCATTAGTTTGCTAAAAAACTGCCCGTATAAAGTTGAGCGAATCATAGTTCTAAATTTATTTTATTTTTCTTCATAAGAAAACCTAATATACAGTTCATTTTATATAAAATAAGTAAATGAATAGAGATTAAAAATGCACAAAGATAATTATGATATAAAAAAACATCCATCAACTTATGACTTAGGCCCCTATTTAAATTACGAAGAATTTTTCTCGGTCATTAATAATATTGCATCGGATAATCCAGATCAGGTAGATGTTTCTACTTATGGGTATTCAGTAGAGAATCGGCCATTGATAAAAATTGTTGTCAACCCAGCCCTCAATGATGCCCCTGAAGTTTTAGTTTCCTCGCTTATGCACGGTAATGAATTTGTTGGAGGGGAGGTTTGTCTTTCAGTATTAGCTATGCTGCTTGATAAAGAAAATAATCAACTATGGTTAAGCGACCTCCGAAAAAAAATTAAGTGGACCTTTGTTCCCATGGTTAACCCCGATGCTTTTTGTGCAAATATAGCGCGTCTTAATAAAAATAAATCAGGCAATATAAGAAAAAATGCAAATAGAGTCGATCTAAACAGAAACTTTCCCTATAAATCCGGTGTGAAAATATATCATCCAGCGGCAGGTTCAAAGAGGTTCAAATGGCATCCTGCATATAGAGGGGAAACACCTCTTAGCGAACCTGAAAATAAATTCTTTGTTGATATGATTAAGAACTCTAACTTTCAAATTAGTTGGTCTTTTCATAGTATGAGTGGATTATTTTTACATCCAAGTGGTTGGACGAAAAAAGAATGCCAAGATATTGATCAATTCAAAGAAATTGCCTCTGTTTTTTTAAAATATCAACCTCATTATAAGTATCGGGTTCTCTCATTCCGCGAATTATATCCAACCTTAGGAAACCTAGATGACTATTTATATGATAACTTAGGTATATGGCCGGTAACTATAGAATGTTCATGGCCATCTCATCTGTTCTCAAAGCGTATATTTAATCGCTTTTGGATAATGAATCCTATAAATAAATCAGTTTGGATAAAAAATGACTGTGAAGCTTCTCTTCGGTCAATACAAAAGGCCTTGGAATTAAAAGGTTTACAAAAATAACCACTGACTAATTGTTGAAATTTTCTCAAGGAGTGAGGATGTCAGTCATATAGGTTTATTTTTTAAACGTGATCGTTTAAGAACGTTATTTACGATAATACAAAATATAGTGTCTCGAAATTAACTTCGATCGAAACTGAATTCAAAAGACTTATACTTAAAAAGCCGAGAAGAAAGCTTAAAAAATATTACTTTGTTTCTCATTATATTGCTATGCTCCCAGCTGGTTTTTTAACACCTGAATAAGTATTGATGAGGAATCTAAAAGTGAATGATTTAGAGATATTCCGTAGAGAAACAAGAGCTTGGCTAGAAAAGAATTGTCCACCCGTTATGCGTACCTTTCCTGGTCCTGATGAGGAAGTTGGAGGCGGGCGTAACCCTGAGTTTTTTCACCCTGATGCTAAGATATGGCTTGAACGTATGGGCGAAAAAGGTTGGACGGCACCTATGTGGCCTAAAGAGTATGGTGGCGGTGGCTTAACTAAACAAGAAGCTCATATATTGAGTCAAGAAATGAAAAGCTTGAAGTGTCGTCTTCCTTTACACAGCTTTGGTATTTGGATGCTGGGGCCTGCCTTATTAGAGTTTGCCAACGAAGCACAAAAGAAAGAACATTTGCCAAAAATTGTACGTGGCGAAATTCGATGGTGCCAAGGTTATAGTGAGCCAGGAGCAGGGTCAGATTTAGCAGGCTTACAAACCAGTGCCGAAGATAAAGGTGATCATTATTTGGTAAATGGTTCAAAAATTTGGACATCTTATGCTAATAAAGCTGATTGGATTTTTTGTTTAGTGAGAACTGATAAAGCCACTAAGCATAATGGTATTAGTTTTTTATTATTTGATATGGCTTCAGAAGGCGTTACTACAAAGCCGATTCGTTTAATTTCAGGCTCATCGCCTTTTTGTGAAACGTTTTTCGATAACGTTAAAGTACCCAAAGAAAACTTAGTAGGTGAGCTGAATAAAGGTTGGACAATTGCAAAAGCCTTACTTCAATACGAACGTGAAATGATTTCAGGTTTTGGCTTGGGCGATAGTGGTATGAGCGGCGTGGGAAATCTCTCATTTTCTCAAATTGCTAAAGATAATTTTGGCGAACTTGATGAAAAAATTTCCGATGCTGCGGTTCGTCAAAAGTTAGCTCATCACGAGGCCAAAGGAGAAGCTTTTGCATTAACGTTAGCACGCAGTAATGCTGAATCAAAAGCAGGGCAAAGCACTGGTGCCGCATCATCAATGTTTAAATACTATGGAACAGAACATAATAAAAATCGTTATGAACTGTTAGTTGAATTAATGGGCGAGCAAGCTTTAGGCTGGGAAGGTGAAGGCTTCTCTGAACAGGAACTTGATGTACCTCGAAATTGGCTCCGGTCAAAAGGTAACTCGATTGAGGGTGGCACATCAGAAGTTCAATTAAATGTTATTGCTAAGCGTGTGCTTGGCTTACCTGACTAATTGAGGAGAAGGATCATGGCAATTGTATTAACAGAAGAGCAGGTTCAACTTCAAGATTCTGCAAGGAAATTTATTCAAGAAAAATCACCTGTTACAGCATTACGTAAATTACGCGATGAAAAGAATGAAACAGGGTTTTCAACAGAACTGTGGCAAGAAATGGTTCAACTAGGTTGGGCAGGCATTATTATTGACGAAGCCTATGGCGGATTAGGTTTGAGTCCTTTATGGATGGGCTTGATTATGGAAGAGGCAGGGCGGTGCTTAATGGCTTCCCCTTTACTGTCAACCAGTTTACTCGGTGTAACGGCTATTCAAACCGCCGGAAGTGATGAGCAAAAAGCAAAATGGTTACCTGCCATTGCAGAAGGTAAATTGCTCACGGCATTAGCCGTAGATGAAAAGGCTCATCATCACCCAGAAAATATTTCGACAACAGCAGTCTTAGACGGTGACCGTTATATTATTAATGGACATAAAACAGCCGTAATTGACGGCCATGTTGCGGATAAATTCATTGTCGCGGCGCGAACTTCAGGAAGCGGTAAAGAAGGTATTAGCCTCTTTGTTGTTGATAGTAAAGCTGAAGGGGTTGTTTGTAATCGGCGTAATATGGTTGATTCACGTAACAATGCTGATGTTAAGTTCACAAACTCAAAAGCAATTTTATTAGGTGGATTAGATCAAGGCTTTGCGGTATTGGAAAAAACACTTGATGCCGGCAGAGCCTGTATTGCTGCTGAAATGTTAGGCGGCTGCCAAGAAATATTTGAACGTACTATTGAATACTTAAAAACGCGTAAACAATTTGATGCCATTATTGGTAGCTTTCAAGCATTGAAGCACAGAGCGGCAATTATGTTTTGTGAAATTGAGCTGAGTAAATCTGTGGTACGCAATGTGCTTAATAAAATTGATGAAAATGCCGAAGACATTGAACGTGCAGTGAGCTTGGCGAAATCTCAGCTTAATGAAACGTATACCTTATTAAGTAATGAGGGCGTTCAAATGTATGGCGGCATTGGCATGACAGATGAGGAAGAAATTGGCTTTTTTATGAAACGAGGTCGTGTTTTATCGCATACCTTTGGAAGTAGCCATTACCATCTTGATCGTTATGCTTTATTAAAAGGGTACTAACGTTTATGGGCTTTATCCATTGCTAGCTACTCTAAATGCTATATGTCGGTCATGAGCTACTTTGGTCACTATAGTTGAGGCAGAAATAATGGCAGTCTGAAGCCCTTAAATATCTTTGATTTATGGCTGCTGTATATAATTATAGTTCGCATAATATATATTATGTTAAATTAATGTAGCGTTAGAAGATTGATAATATTTTATTAGGGAAAGTTATATATTCTTAGTTTTCAAGATATTCAGGTGTAACCTTTGTAACCTTCTATCTTCTGGTTTTGTATAGTTATAGTGTCTGATCTTACTTAATATCTAGGTTAGTTGTTGGATGTGGACATTAGGACTAAGAACGATGAGGAATAGTTTATCGGTAACTAAGAAGTTTATTATGTACTGTTTTAGTACTTTTCGTGTTTATACACTCGATGAGGAAAAATAATGGCTAAGTCGCCCTAGCCTTTGTTTTGTAAAACCTTATAATCATTTTCCACAATAATTACCGTTAACTGTACTATGAAGATAATATTGTGATTGAGAAAAGAAATTAGCTAAAAACCTCAATGCAGTCATGTAGTATTGGATAACTTTAACACTCAACAAAAAAGGCCAATTAATGTGAAAACTGATTATGATATAAAAAAACACAAATCCATTTATGACTTAGGCCCTTACCTAAATTACGAAGAGTTTCTTGCCGTTGTCGATAGTATTATCGATGATAATCCAGATAAAATTGCAGCATCAACCTATGGCTATTCAGTAGAAAAACGACCATTGGTGAAAATTGTTATAAATCCAGAACTCGGGGATGATGCCCCAGAAGTTTTGGTTTCATCGCTTATGCACGGTAATGAATTTATCAGTGGTGAAGTCTGTCTTGCAGTACTTACTATGTTATTAGACAAAGGGAACAATCAAGCATGGCTAAGCAATATCCGTGACAAAGTTAAATGGACTTTTGTTCCTATGGTTAACCCTGATGCTTTTTGTAAAAATGTGTCTCGATTAAATAATAGTAAATCTGCTTTTTTTAGAAAAAATGCCAATAGAGTCGATCTGAATAGAAACTTTCCCTACAAGCCCAATATAAAAATGTACCATCCGGCGTCAGGTTCAAAAAAATTCAAATGGCATCCTTCGTATTTAGGAGAAGCACCGCTTAGTGAACCCGAAACTAAAAGCTTTGTTAAAATGATTGAGAGCTCTAATTTTAAGATTAGTTGGTCTTTTCATAGCATGAGTGGGTTATTTTTACATCCTCACGGATGGACTAAAAAAGCCTGCCCTGAAATTGATCAATTTAAAGAAATTGCTTCGACTTTTGTCGAACATCAGCCCCACTATAAATATCGTGTTATTCCTTCTAGTGAATTGTATCCTACAATAGGAAATCTTGACGATTATTTATACGATACTTTTGGTATATGGCCAATCACTATAGAGGTCTCTCGAATTTCTCATGTATTTCCAAAACGCTTTTTAAATATGTTTTGGTTAATGAATCCGATCAATAAATCAGTTTGGATACAAAATGATTGCGAAGCGACTCTTCGAGCCATTAAAAAAGCGTTAGAACTAAAAGGTTTATTAGCGGTATAGCTTTAGCATAACCGCCCCACTCTTTCAGTATTTCATTATGGTTAGTTCAATTAAAATATATTTAGAGAAAAGAGCTAGCCTAGTCTAATAATTATAGGCTATCTAAAAGAAAGATTAACGAGAATGAAATGATAGATGGAATTAGCGTCAAAGACTTTAATGAAAGCAATTTTTTATCAAGTTATTGGCAAAAAAAACCTATTATTATTCGTAATATGTTTGCTGGAGACTTTAATTTAATCACACCTAATGAATTAGCTGGATTAGCATGTGAAGATGGTGTTGAAAGTCGTCTTGTTATTCAAACTAAAACTAAAGCGTATGAAGGTGATAAATTATTACGAGATACTTCAAGCTGGAACTTACGTCATGGCCCATTTAATGAAGAGACATTCGAAACGATTACAGAGCCCTTTTGGAGTCTTTTAGTTCAATCTGTTGATCATTGGAATCCTCAGGTTAATACTTTGCTTAATGCATTTGATTTTTTGCCTGCGCATATTCTTGATGATGTAATGGTGAGCTATGCTCCTGAAGGTGGAAGTGTAGGCGCTCATTTTGATTACTATGATGTTTTTTTAATACAAGGCTTAGGTTCTAGAGAGTGGTCCGTTGGAGGGCTTTGTGATGAAACCACTCCAACAATAGAAAATAGTGAATTATCTATTCTTAAAAATATGGGAAAAAAAGATACAGTTATACTTAATACTGGAGATGTTTTGTATTTGCCGGCACAACTGTCTCATTGTGGAATTGCTTTAGAAGACTGTATTACTTATTCCATTGGTTTTAGAACGCCTAGTATGCAACAAGCAATTATTAATTTAAGTGATAATGTTGCTGAGAATCTAGTTGAGTCAAATAGATTGAACTTACCAATCACAGACTCTCCTTTTGAAATAAATCAGGCTCAAATATCGTCAATTAAGAAACAAGTACAATCTTTACTATTAAATGAAGAAAGCTTAACTCATTGGTATGGTCATTTTGCTACAGAGCCTAAGAATTCAGCTTCTATTTTATTTCCCAAGCATGAATATGACGATTCGATGCTTATTAAGGCATTAAAAGAATCAGTGGCATTATTCAAAAACGAAGGGTCTCGATTTATTTATTATATAAATGAAGATAAATCATCAAGCCTATTTGTCGATGGAATACACTACCCACTACTTACCTGTTCAGAGATTTGGTTAAAAGCTTTGTGTTCTGAGAGTAAAGTTTTTTCAGATTCTTTAATTAATAATTTAAATCGTGAAAAAATGAACCTCTATTTAAACTTACTTAATTTTGGTAGTTTATATTTCATGCATTAAACGATCGCTTATCAAAGCACTCATATTGTGAATATTCTATGTGAATACTATAAAAAATTTCTAGGTAAAATATCTTGATTGATTCCCATTTTTAATTCACTGATAATTTTTCTTTCCTTGCCTATCATTGGAATGGCTATGGATTTAGCTATATCAAGCAACCGCTCTTCGCTACAACTGGCATCAACTATGCCTCGTTCAGCAGCTTCTATGCCACCCATATGCATACCTGTTAATAAAATATCTCTTAGGTTTTGTCCATGCAGCTTATGAGTTACAAGTGCATTCATACTTGGGGTAAGGTTAATGTTAATAGTGGACTCAGGTAGGCAGAAAAAACCTCTGTCTTCTCGCATGATTCGATAATCTGCCGCTAAGGCCATCATAGCACCCAAACCAAAAGCATGGCCATTAATAGCACAAACGACGGGTATGGGGAAAAGTAGTAAGCGCTCAATGCTTGCCTCTACGCAATCATTGACAAACTGAGTCGCTTCCGCCCCACTCGTCATCTCACTCATACTTTGCAGATCAAGACCTTGAGAAAAATTTTTTTCTTTGCCGGTAATAATGAGACATTTTGTTTCTACATTCTCGAGTGTTTTATCTAAAGACTCATTAAAAGCCTTTAAGAGTGCAGGATTAAATTTCCCTTCAGCATTTAGGGTAATTTTTGCAAATACGTTATCGTTAATATTTTCAAATTCAAAATATAAAGGATTCATAATTTACCTATTATTCACTGTGTTATTAATTCAAAACGTTATGTATTGATTACCCTACAAACTTATGTATAAATATATAGAAGAGCTTCAGTTTAACGAAAATTGATTAAACAGATCAAGGTAAATAACAGCTTAATGAGAATAAGAATTTACTGTATAAAATATAAGCAAATGAAGTCAGTCAGATAGGTGGTTAAGGAGGGTTTGCTTATTTTATTCCTTTAATAATCAAGTAAAGTTGTGGATACAATATAAAAATAAAAGCTCAAGATGCAACAGCTAATAACAATATATTTTATACTAGTAAATATACCAGAAAATTTATGTCATGGAGTTATATAACTAGTGTAATTGTGGTTGTGTATTTGGGTTCATAAGTAATGATACTTCTAGGGCTTCTTTTGCTTCGCAGCGACTATCGAAGGGTCCTATTTCTCCAAGCTCTCTTGTACTGAAATACCAAGAACCAAATTCACTACAATGTGAATCAGGTCGATAATAAATCCTAGGTATATTGTCTAATTTTTTATGTTTTTTTGCTTCATCGAGTAATGATGTTTGTTGATGTTTCATGTTGCCTCCAGGGTATTAAGCCTTTTAGTTTAAAAAACTGTTGACATGAGCGATAACGATTTATCTGCCAAAAAATTTTTAAAACATGACGAAGAAAAGATAAAACAGGAATAAATTTTGAACAAGTTTATTATCAAGAAAATAGATTAAGCTACAAAATGAAAGGATTAACGGCACTTATCTATATAGGTTTTTTTAAAAATTAAGTTGCTTTGGGGAGAAATGTATAAATACATTGAGGTATAAAAGAATAAACTGTAGAAGTTTAGACCAAATCTGACACAGCTCTTGAAAAAGAGAGAGTTACC
>CAZXYA010000337.1:0-10274 GCA_964644655.1 uncultured Saprospiraceae bacterium
ATTAATTTTAATATTGATTTAGAAGCACTTGAAGTGTATCCAAATCCAGTAAATCAGGAATTGTTTATCAATCTGAAGCCTTTTGCTGGCAAGCAGGCAAATATTTTGCTATCGAATCAATATGGTCAATTAGTTAAAGACGTAACGCTTAATGAAATTAACGAAGCACCTGTTAGGTTAGACGTTGGTAATATACCAAATGGTATTTACTTATTAACTATCCAACCAGAAGGTGGATTCAAGAGTGTTACCAAGAAATTGGTAGTTGGCAGAATGTATTAAATAAAGCATTAATCCTAGTGGTCAAGAATTTAGGTTTTTGATCGCTAGGAAAATATTTTGTAATAAAGACTAAATTATTGGAGGAAAGCAAATAAAGCTAATTATTTTAAATAAGAAGAGGGCTAAAATGCTTATAATCAATAATTAAAGAAAAATTTGAGGTAGAAATATTTTAAATTTATACGTAGTATTTAGCTCCCATTCCTTTAGGTTTGGGAGTTTTTTTTATACTTTTTAGGAAAAAAACTGGCATTGTTACTATAATTCCTATACATTTGAGTCGCAGAATTGTCCCTCCCTTTATTCATTCCCCTTTTTTTATACTAATTTTTATCACTATTTTAAATCTTTAAAATAGTAACATTCAAAATTTACCATTGTATTAGGAGAAGCAAAACTATGAACAAATGGATTTAACTTCCTTATGTTTTCTCTCCTTTAAAATTTCCTACTTATTCCTACTAGCAACTCATCATTGCTAACAAATTAGTTATTGACCTTGTCTACTAAAATCTAATTGTAGATTCTTGTATTCAGATTTTGTTATGCTCAAAATTTGAGAATTTTAAGACAAGCTCAATTCCATCCTACTTTTACCTACTTCATTATCAAAGATCTTACAAATCGCTTGGTGACCTAGACTATTGTAAGTATATGAGTAGAAATATTCGATACTTTTTGAGGATACTAAGTTAATGAGCTTTATGAGTTAATGAGATTAGCATTTGGTCTAAAACGCTTTGTTACCTCATTTATCTTATGAACTCATCAACTCATTCCCCTCTTTTTAAAGTGCCGATTAATTTTGTACAAGTACTTATAATAGTTTGAAATTATCTCTTCCCCTTCACCAAGACCTCCTCGATTTTCCCCTATTTGTTTATAAAAAACTCCACCACCCAAACAATACTTTTTTACTAACTAAAATTATGAACAATGAATCACACTTACCGTGTTTTAACATTTTTACTATGTTTCATGGTATCCAATTTATGGGGAGAAACATCACCATTAATTGAGCAGGACTTTTTTACTACTTGTGCTGATCGTACCGCTAGTAATACGACACTTTGTAGAGATGCAGATATTCAGTATGGAGGCTTTTTGCTGATAGATGGATTAGATCGCTATTATGATTTAGAGAATGGTCAATTTCAAGAATTTGTAGATGGGACCGCTCGTTTTACAGGAAGATGGGTGAATGTTAGTAGAGAGGATATCCAGTTTGATATAGATATTGAATTTGCTGGACGAACTTTTACACCGCCTAATGATCCTAAAGAACACAATTGCTTGGGTGCAAATCCAGCTAATTTCTATTATTATACGCAAACATCGGGTAGGATAACTGGAAGAGAAGCTGTAGCAGGTGCTCAAATACAAGTGGGCAGAGTAGGAGAAGCTTTCCAAGTTGGTAATGGCGCAAATGTTACGAATAACGAACTTAGCTTTGGAGGAAGTGGTTGGTTGTCTTTAGAGGTTACTAGACAACCAAATACTGGTTTTAGAATAGACATAGAAACCAATCGCGTGGATGGAAATGGAGATATAAACATTAATTTAAGCGGAGATCCATTTAGTTGTTTTGGTAGCGAAATTATGTTGGATTGCCCAGATGATATAATTACAGTTGGGGAATTAGGAGAAAATGGTGCGGTTGTTACTTTTAACCCACCAGTAGCTACGACAACTTGTTTGGTAGGCAATAATGCTGTTTGCGCGGCTTCTAGCATTAGAGGGTTTGAATTTATGGGAGAATTTAATGGAAGCAGATATTTTTGTTCTGCGGAGAATAATCATACTTGGGAACAAGCAAGAATTTTAGCGAATGCCGCAGGAGGACATTTAGCAGTTATCTGTAGTCAAGCAGAAAATGATTTTTTACAAGATGGGTTATTAGCGGACTTTGCTTGGATAGGGTATACTGATGGAGCTGCCGAGGGAGACTTTCTATGGATAAATGGAGAGACTTGTGGATACACGAACTGGAATGATGGCGAACCAAATAATAGTGGAGATGGAGAAGATTTCGCAAGAATATTAAAATCTTCTGGTAAATGGACCGATAGAAATGAAAATTTTAGAGCAGAGTTTATTATGGAAATTCCCTGTTCAGAAAATACAGAAGGGGAAAATGTGGTAATTACTCAACTAGCAGGACCAGCGTCTGGTAGTGTTTTCCCAATTGGGATGACAGAAATAATATACGAAGCTACGGATGAATGTGGTAATACAGAAACTTGTACCTTCAAAGTAACGGTTGAAGAACCCGTAGATCCTTGTGCAGGTGATGGTTCGCCAATGCCTGCTGTAGAACTAACGGATCCTGATTGTGGTCAGAATAATGGAAAAATACTATTTACGTTTGGAGATAATCCAAATAGAACAAATATAGAATTTAGTTTAGATGGTGGACAAACTTTTCCATTGAATGTATTAGACAATACGGGAATGGCAATGTTTAGTGATTTAGCACCGGGTACTTTTAATATTGCTGTAAGATGGGGGAATGGTGAATGTATGGTTGATTTAGGGCGTATTACTTTAGATGATAGCAGGCAACCTGCTGGTACCCAATGTGATGATGAAGATGCAACAACTATCAATGATGTAATTGCAGTAGATGGTTGTGCTTGTGAAGGAACGCCTGTAGGAGAAATCGCCTTGGTTTGTGAGGACGATATTGCAATTATTGCGGAACCAGGTGATGAAGGTGTGTTGGTTATTTTTGACCAACCTACAGCTAGGACAACTTGTGAATTAGATGGGTTAGCTATTGAATTAATTGAAGGATTGCCATCTGGAAGTTTATTCCCAATTGGAACAACAACTGTAAAATACCAAGTAACGGATGATTGTGGCAATATGGAAATGTGTTCTTTTGAGGTTGTTATTGAAGAGACGCCTTTAATGTTTGACCTTTTATGTGCAGATGATATTGAGGTAACTGCTGAAGTCGGACAAAATGGCGTAGCAGTTTCTTTTAATGAACCATCAGTTATCTCCAATTGCCCTTCTGATGACTTTAGAATAGTACAAATTGAAGGTATTTCAAGTGGCAACTTTTTCCCAATTGGTATAACAACAGTTACTTACAGAGTAGCTGATGAATGTGGACAAATAGCGGAATGTTCTTTTGAGGTAACGGTCAATCCAGCCCCAACCGGAGACATTACCTTTTTATGTAATAATGATATAGAAGTAACCGAAACAGTAGGCGAAAATGATGGAGTAGTTGTTACTTTTAATGACCCAACAGCAGAAACCACTTGTTCTTTAAACGGTTTAACAGTAGTAAGAACAGCAGGACCAGCCTCTGGTTCAACCTTCCCAATAGGAACAACTACCGTTACTTATACAGCAATAGATGCATGTGGAGAAGAAGAAACTTGTAGCTTTGAGGTAACGATCAATCCAGCGCCAACAGGTGATATTACTTTTGTCTGTAATGATGATATAGAAGTAACCGAAACAGTAGGCGAAGCTGATGGAGTAGTCGTTACCTTTAATGACCCAACTGCAACGACCACTTGTTCTTTAAATGGTTTAACAGTAGTAAGAACAGGAGGATCAGCCTCTGGTTCAATATTCCCAATAGGCACTACAACCGTTACTTATACAGTAGTAGATGCATGTGGAGAAGAAGAGACTTGTAGCTTTGAGGTAATCGTTAATCCAGCGCCAACAGGCGAAATCTTTTTGACTTGTGGAGAAGATCAAAGCATTACAGTAGCATTTGATGAGTCAACTGCGGTAGTTAATTATGAAGAACCAATTGCGCTTTCAACTTGTGAATTGGATGGTTTAAATGTAAGGTTAGTAGAAGGATTACCTTCAGGGAGTGAGTTTCCGATTGGAGAAAATATAGTAATTTTTGAAGCAACGGATGCTTGTGGAGAAGTAGAAAGATGTTCTCTTATTATAGAGGTCAATCCAGCGCCAACAGGAGAAATATTCTTGACTTGTGCAGAAGATCAAAGCATTACAGTAGCATTTGACGAATCGTCTGCTGTAGTTAATTATGACGAGCCTATTGCGCTTTCAACATGTGAGTTGGATGGTTTAAATGTAAGGTTAGTAGAAGGATTACCTTCAGGAAGTGAGTTTCCAGTTGGAGAAAGTGTAGTCGTTTTTGAAGCAACAGACGCTTGTGGAGAAATAGAAAGATGTTCCTTAATTATCACCATTATTCAATTGGATGAACCAACAGGTTCTATTGGAGATAGAGTGTTTTTTGATAGCAATCAAAATGGTATTCAAGATGCAGAAGATACAGGCGTAGCAGGAATTACTGTAAAATTATTGAATGCAGCAAATGAAATATTAAGCACGGTAGAAACAGATGATTTAGGGAATTATACCTTTGAGGAAGTAGCAGCAGGAGATTATAGGGTAATGGTTAATTTAGAAGATGATTTCCGATTTGCTTTAACAGACCAAGGAGATAATGAGGACTTGGATAGCGATATTTTACCAGACGGTATGACGGAGCTATTTACTTTAGCACCAGGAGAAGATATAGACAATATTGATGCTGGTTTGGTAAGACCAATTGTGGTGGAAAGGGTGAAAGTAGGAGATATTGTATTTAGAGATGATAATGGAAATGGTATCCGAGACAATGGAGAAGCAGGTATTAGAGATGTATTAGTTCAACTATTTAATGAAGATGAGGAAATATTACAATTTACGACTACTGATGAGAATGGAATGTATATGTTTAGGGACTTACAACCTGGTAACTACCAAGTGAGGTTTATTGGATTACCAAGTGATTTAGTACCGACTATCCAAGATGCAGGCGATGATGATACGGTAGATAGTGATATTGATGAAAATGGATTAACGGAAGTATTTACCTTAGTAACTGGTTTTGATGATACTAGAGATGCTGGTTTCAAACCAAGAATCGTAGAACCAGATCCAGCAAGAGTTGGGAATCAAGTATTCTTAGATGCAAATGCTAATGGTGTCAGAGATAATGAGGAAGTTGGCATTAGCGGAGTGGAAGTAAAACTAATAGACGCTAATGGAGAAGTGGTAGAAACAACGACTACTGGAAATAACGGTATGTATTCTTTTACCGTAGATGCTGGAAGCTACCAATTAATGTTTGGTTCCCCAGTAGGCTTTTTACCAACCAATCAATCAGGAAATGCTACAGATGGTGTTGACAATGATTCTGATGTGAATCCAACTACGGGCATGACGGAATTATTTTCAGTCGCGGCAGGAGAAACAAATTCTACTATTGATGCAGGTTTTGTGACTATCCCTATTCCATGTGATAATGTAACCGATGGTGGAAAAATAGAAGCCGATGAAGACCCAGAAGCTTGTGGTCCTTTTGATGCGGAAATTATTACTAATCTTGAATTGCCTACAGGTGGAAGCGGTGAGTTGGAATATATTTGGTTGGCTTCCACTATTGAATGCCCAACAGAATTGACAGATATGATTCCTGGCGCTAATGGTCCAGATTATGACCCAGGTGTATTGACAGCAACAACTTATTTTGTAAGATGTGCAAGAAGAGTAGGTTGTACGGTATGGATTGAGAGTGACTGTGTGGTAAAAACAGTAGATGCTTGTGATAATGATGGGCCCGTTAATTGTGACGCCGTAACAGCTACGGTTAGCGAAGGCAAAATTACAGTAGAAGGATTAATCGGAATAAACGCCAAGGTAGAAGTAATTGGTGCAGGTACAAGTTGGGCACCAGTTCTAGTTTGTGGTGATGATGGAGCAGCTTGTACTAATCCACAAATGATTACCGATTTACCAGCAGGAGATTATACCGTAAAAATCCAATTATGGGGAGCAGATGGTAGCTATTGCTACGGAGAAAGACGAGTTACTGTAGATGAAGGGGGGACACCAGCATGCGACGTAAATGGTGGCACAATCACAACCAATGATGATATCACCGATTTGTGTGTAGGAGATAATGAGCCAAGCATCGTGAATTTTGTAGCAATGGGCGGCAATGGCAGTAACCGAGCATGGGTCGTAACGGATGATAACGGTATGATATTAAACCCGGATGCGCCAAGTTCCATTAATTTTGATCCAGCAGGTCCAGGTATATGCTATGTATATTACTTGCGCTATGAAAATATTACAGGTTTGGCGGCAGGTGCTAATATCGATGATTTAGCAGGTTGTTTTGATTTATCTAACAGAATTGAAGTATCCAGAACGGAAGATTGTGGAGACCCAGCATGCGACGTAAATGGTGGCACAATCACAACCAATGATGATATCACCGATTTGTGTGTAGGAGATAATGAGCCAAGCATCGTGAATTTTGTAGCAATGGGCGGCAATGGCAGTAACCGAGCATGGGTCGTAACGGATGATAACGGTATGATATTAAACCCGGATGCGCCAAGTTCCATTAATTTTGATCCAGCAGGTCCAGGTATATGCTATGTATATTACTTGCGCTATGAAAATATTACAGGTTTGGCGGCAGGTGCTAATATCGATGATTTAGCAGGTTGTTTTGATTTATCTAACAGAATTGAAGTATCCAGAACGGAAGATTGTGGAGGAGGAGAAGAACCAATTTGTGACGATGTAGAAGTAACTACAGGCAATGGAAAAATTAACTTAGTTGGTTTATCTGCGCCATTTGTAGTGGTTAAAATCCATGACACAAATGCAGGTTGGGCAATCATAGAGCAATGTATTAATTGCGAAGACCCAACTACTTTCAATGTACCAGAAGGCGATTATAATGTAGTGATTGAATTTTACCGAGGTTTCTGGACGGATAAATACTGTAGAAGAGACGTAAGAGTAACCGTAACAGGTGATAATCCTTCTTGTACCGATAATGACGGAGATGGGGTGTGCGAAGAAGAGGATTGTGATGATAATGACCGTTCTATTGGCGCCAGACAAGCGCCTGGTACGAGCTGTGACGACGGTAATGAATTGACGGTCAATGATGTTATTTTAGCAGACGGCTGTTCTTGTGCAGGCGAAGAAGAAACGACGCCAACACCAGAGAGAGAAGTTTGTATCGAAAGAGAAGTATTTAATACCGATAATTGCCAATTCAATATCATCTACGGATTATACTTGAAGTTGGATGGGTATGATGAGTATTATGAAGTAAGCGATGCTGCTTTCATCGAATATACAGATGGAACAGCTTTATACACAGCAACTGCCATTAATAATACGAGCCCTAATATTGGTTGGAACATTGAAGTAGCATTTGGTGGAAGAACAACCTTAGCAGCCGTTGCGCCTAAAGAACACAACTGCTTAGTAGCAGATGTAAATGATTATTACTTCTACGAATCTTTAACAGGGACATTAACAGGGATTAATGATGCAGCAGGAGCAAGTATGAATATTACACGAATTGGACCAGCTTTCCAATTGGGATTAGCAGCTAATATTACCCACAAATTCTTTGACTTTGGTGGTAGTGGTTGGTTCGTAGCGGATATGTTAACGCAGCCTACTAATGGCCTAAGTTTAGTGTTAAACGAAGGCGCACAAGGACAAAATGGGGATATTAACATTAATCTTTCTGGCGACGGAACAGAATGTATCGAAGGCAGAGATAACAGCGAATTAGATTGTGCAAATGTTTCAGCTATTGCAACAGCAGATGGCATTACGATTTCAGGATTAACTGCCCCAATCGAAATAGTGAAAGTATTTGATGCCAGTTGGGTACCAATCGAAGATTGTACAGGAGACTGTGGCGAAAGCATGACGGTTTCAGTTGCACCAGGCAATTATGTCATAAGAATCAACTTCTATACCGCTAATTGGATTGGTGAGTGTGAAGTAGATATTCCAGTTACCGTTCCTGCTAATTTAAATAGCGGCGCAGTTAGTAGAAATACAAGGGCATTGACCGTCAATAATGAGGACCTAGGGGAACTAACCGTTTTCCCAAATCCAGCTAAATCTGAAGTATTTGTCAACTTAAAAGCTTATGCTGGCAAAAATGCGCAGATTCAAGTTGTCAATACTTACGGTCAAATTGTCAAAGATTTAGGAATAGATGAAATTACTACAAATGCCGTCCGATTGGATGTCAATGATGTCCAAACTGGATTGTATCACTTAAGGATTCAAGTAGAAAATTCAGACATAATCACAAAGAAGATTTTGATCAACAAACAGTAATAAACCCCATAAAACAACGCACCGGATATTTTTAAACTATCTGATGCGTTTATGCCTCCTTTCAGTTTGCCTACTATACTGTAAAAGTTGATTTGTTGATTAATTATTAGTTGATTATAGGGCATGATTCAGCCTAGTTGGCTAATAATTAATAATTAATCAATTTTTTCCAAAAAATTCAATGCTTAACCTGTAGCAGTATAGCTTAGTTTCAAATTGGATTTACGATTTTACGTACTAGGAGGATAGTAAACATGAACAAACGCTGTTTGTGAAGCGCTTGCGAATGGGGTAGCAACAGGATTTAACGGATTTAGCTTTTGAAGTTGAGATTGAAATTACTCCCCCTTAAAAAGTTAGTAAGTAAGTGGTTTCGGTTGTTGGGGGTCCCCCCCTCCCATAACTTTTTTTTGAACCACGATAAAATATACTTTTTCCTTTTGATAAAAAGCCCTTTAGTCGCTATTGACTAAGGGCTTCTTTTTTATAATAGATTAAAACAATAATTTCCTATTTTTGTGGTTACTAAAAATAATTGATACATTCGCTTCAAAACCATACCCTACAGAAAAAAATAACAAATGACAAGGAATGCCGAAAAAATAAATTTACAAATTTGGAATTGTAAACTGCTGATTGTCAGAATGTTTTTTAATTTACATTTTAATTTTAATTGGTTCCTAAGAGCTATAAAAAGGAGAATAATAAAAAAAAGGAATCAACTATTATGTTTATGTATTGCGTATTTATTTTTACCAACCCTGCTAGAAGCGCAACCAGCACCTGCCTTTATTCCTCCTGATTTTGATTTCGAACACGAGGAGGTAGGTTGTATTTGTACGCCTGGTGTCATCAATAAATCCCCCGGTAAAGGATTATTGATAGAGTATAAATTGACATCAGGAGGTAGTTTCACCCCAGATGAAGTCGCTACAGGAGTTAGCCCCAGTAAAGTTGGTCGGCTGGAGAGATTACGATTGCGGTTAAAGATTCCTTTAATTATCAAGCCAAAAACGAAATTTTTACTAGGAGCGGACCATTTTCGAGAACAATACCAATTAAATTTCATCCAGCCTGCCTTTGCCCAACAATTGAATTTAATAAATGGAACAAGCCTTAAGAGTTCGAGAATAACGGCTTATTTACTACAATCCGTAGGTGAAAAAAATTACATTGGCATACGGGGAAGATTTGCATATAATGGCGACTATAACGGGATCGTCGATACAGATGCTTATTTCCGACAAATTAGAATATCGGCAATATGGGGGACTAAGAAACGAGAAGATTTAGAATGGGGATTTGGTCTTTTTTATAATGACAATTTTACTAGAAAAATAGTATTGCCTTTCTTTTTGTTCAATCGAACTTATAATGAACGCTGGGGCTTAGAAGCAGCACTTCCCGTCTCCATTTTAATGCGGTATAATTTTAATCCAAGAAGTTTATTATTATTTGGACCAGAATTTTCTAGCGCTTCTTATGCTTTAAGGGGGGAACAACCCTCGATCAATGAAGAATATTTTTTCCAACATACAGAGCTAAATTTTGGTGTTAAATTTGAACGACAAATTGCTCCTTGGGTTTGGGCAAATATTCACGGAGGCTTACAAATTAACTTTGATTCTGAATATCAAAAAGCAAATAATAGCAGCGAACTATTTGAACCCGACTTGATCACAGGGGGCTTTTTAAAAATAGGCTTATTTTTGTCGCCACCGAATTGAGTTGGCAGTTGGCGAGAACCTGAAAATAAATCGGGAAAAAGTTGCAAAATAGTGCTAGATTTTTTTTTTTCAGTAACCAGTAACCAGTAACCAGTAACCAGTAACCAGTAA
>CAZXYA010000338.1:0-10246 GCA_964644655.1 uncultured Saprospiraceae bacterium
TCTTTCTTTACTCGTTTTAGTAGCATTAATCCCTAAGTGAAAATCAGAAGCAAAGTAAATTTTCATGTTTTCGAATTGCCAGTTGTAAGTTCTCAATTTTCAAAAATAGCAACAGCTAATTCCTAGAAAAAATAGTTAAAGCTCATAGGAAATAAACAATAATATTTCCTAAACCCTATCTTTTGTTAACTAGTTCACTTTTGAAAATTGAACATTTTAAATTGAAAATTGAAAATTGTTTATTCTAATCTTGCAAAAAATTGGAAATCTAATCTAGTCTCTATAAATTGAGGGGTAATATCTCGCAGTCTTAATTCTATCCGAATATTAAACTCATCTCCGGTTAAATGTCTACCAATTTCTGGTAAACTTGGAAATAATGTGATGGTTCTACCTGTATTTAATGGAATCTCATCTCGGAAGAAAATCTCTGTTCCCGCATTATCTTCTCTAGTGAATATTTCTACCACTACTTCTCCAACAAAAACAAAATCCACATCCGCAAAATTAATAGATAATTCCGCTTCTTTTGGTAAAATAGCTGTAATATCACTTTCATTCGCGCCAGTTGTACTTAGAAAAGCAGCTTTATTGGTAGGAATCCCATTGAGTTCAAAAACATGGGTATCAAAAACGCCTAAACCAGCAGGGATTTCAAAGTCCCGCTGATACGTCATATTAAACCCCAATCCGTCTCCTTTACAGTTAGAAAAGAGGATAGGCAGCATTAATAAACAAGCTAACTTTGCAAAAGCCAAGCATTTATTTGTGGACATAGAATTAATAAAAATCATTTTTGTAATTTTTCAGATTGTAAAATTAACGATTTCATAAAGATTGTGAAGCTACCTTTGTAAATAAAATTTCTATCTTGAGTATATTTTTCTATTCTACCCTACGAAAACACCAAAATAATTTTAATAGGGTAGCATACTATTTTTCCATTCTTTTAAGCAAGAACAAACATGAATGCTAAATTATCTTTATTAATCGTTGTATTATTTCTTTTTGCTACTTGTGCTGTTCAAAAAATAGTAACACCACTCCCTAATGATGGGACGTCTGTTTTTTATGAAGCAAATAAAAAACCTTTTTATCACGGTGTTGCTTCGGGCGATCCATTAACCACGAGTGTTATTATTTGGACAAGAGTTACCCCTAATAATATAGGAGATGTTACTGTCAAATGGAAAATTTCGACGAATGCCAATATGTCTAAATCTGTAAAATCTGGTACTATAACGACCAATGATGCTAGAGATTATACCGTTAAAATAGATGTGACAGATTTGGCTGCGAATACGACCTATTATTATCAATTTGAAGCCTTGAAAGGCAAATCTATCATTGGCCGAACAAAGACGACTGCGGCAGATAATACATCTGAAGTTAAACTAGCGGTTGTGAGTTGTAGTAATTATGAGGCGGGTTATTATAATGCTTTTGCTAGGATTGCAGAAAAAGATGATTTAAATGCAGTTGTGCATTTAGGCGATTATATTTATGAATACCAACCTGGAGGCTATGGCGATGCCTCTTTGAACAGAAAACATTTGCCTGCTAGAGAAATCATTTCCTTATCGGATTATCGGACTCGGTATGCCCAATACCGTTTGGATAAAGATTTTCAAAAGGTCCACCAAATGCATCCTTTTATTACTATTTGGGATGACCATGAGGTTGCTAATAATGTATATAAGGCAGGTGCCCAAAATCACCAGCCAGAAGATGGGGATTTTATGACCAGAAAAGAAGCCGCTAAACAAGCTTATTTTGAATGGTTGCCCGTTCGAGATAATGCGACCAAAGATATTTATAGAACCGTCCATTTTGGTAATACTGTTGACTTAATTATGCTCGACGAGCGTTTAACTGGCCGAACTTATCCAGTAGACAGCGTTAGCCAGTCAGAGTTTCATGCAGCCGATAGAACCATGTTGGGTGCGGAACAATTGACTTGGTTTAAAAACGAATTAAAAACTTCTGATGCTACTTGGAAGGTAATTGGTAACCAAGTTATTTTTTCTCCTTGCGATATTAGCGATCTCGGTTTTGGCAGCCCTGTTAATCTAGATGCTTGGGATGGTTATCCTTATGAAAGAAGTCAAATTAGTCAGTTTATAAGTAATGAAAAAATTGAAAATATTATCATTACCGCAGGGGATACCCATTCTTCTTGGGCTTTTGAAGTACCTTCGGAAGATGGGACTGGCAGTATAGCTATTGAAATTGGTACGCCTAGTATCACTTCGTCTAATTCAGATGAGCGAACACCTGTTGAACAAGTACTACAAGCAGAAAAGGTATTAAGTGCTAAGAATCCACACTTAAAATATAGTGATTTACGGAATCATGGTTACGTGGTCCTTAGTTTGACGGAGGAAACTGCTGTTGCAGAATGGTATTATGTGGATAAATTGAATGCACCTTCTGATAAGGAGAGGTTGGGTAAGAAATATGTGGTGAAGAATGGGGAGCCAATATTACAGTAGGCAGTTAGCAATTTGGATATATTGTTAAGCAAAAATATTCGACACTTTTAAAGTAGTTGTCGGTTATCTGTTGTCAGTTTTCACATCGAGAAGGTAACTGATAACAGATAACCGACAACTGTTCTTTATAAAAAGTGTCGATTAAATTTGTATTGGTACTTAAGTAATGAGACTAAATTTTAAAACTTGACTGAGATTAAGAGACAATGAGTTTATGAGGTTATAAGGTTAGGTCGTTCAGAGTTTGGGGTAAAACTCCTCTGGTTTTTGAGTGGGCAAATCATAAATCCATGTAGTTTTTACGGGACAGATTTATGAACTGTGATTTATGATTTAAGATTTTTTGCCCTAGAAAAATACGAGGAGAAAAAATGGTTATATCTCCGTAATTCTGAACAACATAACCTCATAAGGAACGGTTCAAAAATAACTTTACATTTTAAATGTTGTAATTTATTGATTGTCAGTAGTGATTTTAATTTTAATTGTCATTTTAATTCATTCCTAACCTCACTTTTACATTTTATACGTTTTTTTCTTTTTCCTTTCTTTTTTATTTCCTTTCTGATTTTTTGGCGTCGCTTCATGCTCTAGCTCCTCTCCTTCTTTCTTCAAATCTTCTGGTGTAGGAAGCATGAAAAATTCGCCTTTCATAAAAGGTTCCATCATTTTTTCCATTTCAGATAAATCTATTTTAGACATATTTTCCTCCATCATTTTCATCATGCCTTCTAAGTCCATCTGACTCATTTGACGCTCCATCATTTTGAGCATTTCATTCATGTCTATGTCATTGGGCATAATGAAATTTTCGGCATTAAAGCCTTCTGGAAAAGTAAAGTTCTTCAATAATAGGGTATCTATTTGCAAGTCCTCAAAATTGAAGTTTTTCAATTGTTCTTGCATTTCTATTCTCATCTTCTCCATTTCCTTTTGTATTTCTTGTGTATCGACTTGTGCAAAAGAAGTGGTTTGTAAAAAAAGACCAAGCGCTAATATTAATAAAAATCTCATGTTTTTAATTTTGATGATTATTTGATGTATTTTGCTGTTTTTTGTAAAGTGTTTGTGGTGCCAAACGCTATTTGATATTATAAAAATATATGCCAAACAGAGCTTGATACCATGGAAACTACACCCATTAAGACCTAAAAATAATCTAAAAAAGTGTTAAGAGTTATTTAAAGTTTCTTACGCAGCACTTTTTTAACAAAATAACAGCTAAGTAATCATTAACTGATGTTACACAAAAAAACCGAAGGATTTGAATTTGAATAGCTACCGATCGCATCGGTGGTTGAGATTAAATGGAGTACCCCAACTGCAAAGTAGTTGAACTACGCTGTAGTTCTGGGCTTCCTACAAAATCTTAAATTCCCAGCATTTCCTGCCTACCGGCAGGCAGGGATACTGGGCTATTCAGATTTGACTACTTCGTAGTCGCTAAGTGCGTAACATCAGTCATTAATAATAAATTGGTAATCTCTCTTTCCGAGCTACCGAAGGCAGCGAGGAAATTAGTACCTGGTAAGTAGTTGCATAAATTGAACATCTAGCATCCCTGCCTGCGGCAGGCAGGCGTTGGATATTAAATCCGTTGGGAAATCAAATTTTAGTTGTCCAATGCTTGCCCCGTATTTTAATCGGGGTTATTTTAAATCCTTTAGTTTAACCAAGCATGATTCTAGTAATATTTGATGTAGATGGAACGCTAGTCTTCTCTGAAAAAAAGGACAGCCAATGTTTTGCAGATACTTATCAAGCCGTCTATAAAAAACCTTTTCCTACGATTGACTGGCGAAAATATCCCCATGTTTCAGATACCACTATTTTTAAAACAGTCATTCAAGAACATTTTGATAGAATTCCAGATGAAGTAGAAGAAGAAAGCTTCCGACAGCAATTTGTCGCCAATATTATTGAAAATCGAAAACAAACACCTGCTGAATTTAAAGAAGTGCCTTACGCTAAACAAACCATTGATAAACTTTTAGCAGATGACCGTTTTATTATTGGAGTCGCTACAGGAGGTTGGAAAGCACCTGCTATTGTCAAGCTAAATTTTGTAAATATCCCTACCGATAAATTAATTATTACGGGGGCTGATGGTAAAGTAACTAGAGCAGATATTACCAATGAAACGATTGACAAAGCGGTAGCCCTACATGGTGATTTTGAGCGGATTGTTTATATCGGGGATGCCATTTGGGATGTAACCACTACTCGAAATATGGGCTTACCTTTGATTGGGATTCGGCGAAAAGGAGATGTTGATTTTTTGGAAGAAAAAGGGGTAGGATTGGTCTTAAAAGATTTTGAAAATTATGCTGCTTTTTTAGAAGGACTTTTGAATGTTGGCGTACCAGTTTAGTAATGAGGCAAAACAGCTGCGAAATTGCAAACTGCTATAGATATTAAGGGAGTAGGAAATAGAATATTTTCTTTCCTCTTTTACATAGCCTCTTTCCCTCGTAAATACTCAATAAAAATTTTTAACCACAAAGCAAAAAACGCTGTGTTCTATGTGGACTTTGTTATCTATGTGGTGAAATTTCACCCGCTATTGAGTACTTACTTTCCTTTAAAAAAAATTCAAAATAATAAATAACAAACCTATTGGCAAGTGGTCTGCCAAAGCAACACGCAAAGACTTCAAAGCTTTAGAAATTTGATTTTCTACTGTTTTCATAGAAATGCCTAATTGTTCGGAGATTTGTCGATAAGATAGTTCTTCAAAACGACTAAGGACAAAAACCAATCGGCATCTTTCTGGCAAATTATCAATGGCCGCATCAATTTCTTGTTGTAAATTATCCGCTGCCAATTCTTGCACAATACTGTCTTGTTTGCTGACTAATTCTTCTTTAGCAGGTGCATTTCTAAAATCAATTTTTTGGTCTCGAATATAATTTAAGGCTTTATTTAAGGCAGCTCTTTTTAGGTAGGCTTTTAGGGAAGTAGTAATTTTTAGCTGGTCCCGTTTTTTCCATAATCCATAAAAAACGTCTTGGGCTAAATCTTCTGTAATTTGAGTATCTGGAATAATACGATAAACACTTTTACACAAAAAGGAATAATACTTGCGGAAAATTAAATCAATAGCCGACTCCCCATCTGTCAGCAGTAGGGCAAGTAATTCTTCATCCGTATATTCGGCTTTTTTTAGCAAATGGCATTAATGGTTGGGTGATTAATATTTCATTTACTTTCGTTTCTAATTTGCTAAATCTACCAGATTTAGTAAATTTTGTCTTACCTAGATTTACTAAATTTTCAAAATTTAGCAAATCCTTACAATTGCATCTTATTCAATCTCGCCATCGCTCGTTTATTATCTTTTTCCTTAATAGATTGTCGCTTATCATGAGTCTTTTTACCTTGTCCTAGGGCAATTTCAATTTTCACTAAACCCCGTTCTGCAAAATACATTCGGTATGGGATAATCGTTAAACCTTTTTCTTTGACCCGTCTTTGCAATTTTTTTAATTCCTGTTTTTTTAATAATAACTTTCGTTCCCGACGATCTTCATGATTATTATAAGTACCATGTTTATAAGGCGAAATAAACATACTCATGATGTACAATTCATTTCCTTTAAATCGACAATAGGCATCACTTAAATTGACACTTCCTCCTGTACGAATAGATTTAATTTCTGTTCCTTGCAACATAATACCTGCTTCATAATTAGAAACAAAACTAAATTCATAAGCTGCTTTTCTATTGACTACTTCTCTTAATGCTTTATTTTTTTCTGCCATTTTCTACCTATCTTTGATACCTACGGCATCTATTTTTAACTTATGATTTATTATGGCTTGATAAGCCTAATAATACCTATATCGTCTATAGGACGCAAGCCCCATTTTTCCTCAATTTTATTTAATTGCTTGATTAACATTCTTGGGTTTTGAGCATCCTTCTTTTCTTTTAATAATAACTCAACTAAATCCATCTCACATTTTTCATACACTTCATTATTAAAATTCCTAAAAGTAAAAATACCGTCTGTAGCAATGCTAATATCTTCAATATTGGTCAAAGATAGCTTTTGTTCTTGTTCAGAAAACCATTTTTCAAAATCTTCTACTAAATGATACCCTAAATAATCAGGTTTATTGTCTTGCTCAAATTCAATTAATGCTCCATTACAAACTACGACACCATCCCCAACGACTAATACTTCACCACTCCAATCTTTTTTGTCCAAGACCAATAATACAACAGTAGTCAATAATTCTTCGATTTCTAATTGCAATTGATTCTTTAATAATTGCAATTCTCTAAAAAGTCTTTTAAAAACATTTTTTAAAACTAATTTCCCAATCAAGTCTTGTTTTTCAAAAAAAGCTTGATACCCAATTTCTTTAGCTATTTTCCTAAGTATTTTTCCAACCAAAGTAGCTGCAAAATAACTTTCTTTTCCCATCGAACATCCATCCATCACCGCAGCTATTAAATGGTCATTTCCAATTTCAGTAACTAAAGCATAGTCTTCACAATAATTTATATGGTGGTCGCCAATTTGTAATACTTGATAAATATTCATTCAGCAAAACAAACCAGCAATTTAAATTTATAGTTCAGTTAACCAAATGGAGTGAAACTAAGCTCTATTCGTCAAAACTATCCCGATTAAAAATACGGGACAAGTTGTGCACTCTATGAACTATGTATCTATGTGGTAAAAAATAAACGCCACTCCTCAAAAAACTTAGTCAACTAAAGCCTCATAAATCAAATCCTGAATCCGAGGCCGAAAATCCCCCGAATACAATTTTCGATTTTTCATAGTCGGATAAGTCCGATTCGACAAAAATACATAGATTAAATTATTATCGGGGTCTGCCCAAGTACAAGTACCGGTAAAGCCTAGATGACCAAATGTATTTCTGGATGCTTTTTTGGAAAGATTAGGGTTTCTGTTAGGATTTAATTCAAACATATCAAAACCGATGCCTCGACGGGTGGAATATTGATGTCGTTGTGTAAATAATTTAACCGTTTCTGGAGAAAAATATTGTTTACCACCATAATAACCTTCATTCAAAAGCAGCTGCATAATGACAGCAATATCATTCGCATTGGCAAATAAGCCTGCATGCCCACTCACGCCACCTAACATGGCGGCACCCATGTCATGTACATAACCATGTACTTTTTGCTGTCGCCAATACTTATCTTCTTCGGTTGGGACAATTCTATTTTTAGCAAATTTATCTAAGGGGTTATAAGTGGCTGTAGTCAAACCTAAAGGTTGATAAAAAGTTTCTTGCACATATTCATCAATCCGCTTACCAGATAATTCTTGTACAATTGCCGCTGCCAAATAAAAGCCCAAATCACTATAAACATATTTTCCTCTTGGTCTAACCTCTGATTCATAAATCTGTTTCCAAATTTCTTTTTCGTATTCCGTCTTCATATAAAGGTTCATCGCCACAGGCGTTTCATAACCATTATTCGGGCTGAATTGATAAAATTCAGGCAATGGTTTTTTTCGTTTATCCACCGTCGCTCTATAAAAAGGAATCCAAGATTTTAAGCCAGAAATATGCGACATCATATCTTTGATGAGGATATTTTCTTTGTTCGTATTTTTTAATTGCGGTAAATAATCTCCGATAGGTTTATCAATATCCAATTTGCCTTCATCAACCAATTTCATAATTGAAATAGTGGCTGCACAAATTTTGGTCACCGATGCCATATCAAATATATCAGTTGTTTTAAAAGGCCTTCGATTTTTATAGGTATGGTGACCATAAGCTTTTTCATAGACAACTTTGCCATCTTTTGCCACTAAAATAACACCCCCCGGTGTAGCAGCGGTATCAATCGTATGCTGCATTAAGGCATCTATTTTGGCTAATTTTTCTGCGTCAAAACCTGCATTTTCTGGAAAATCATAGCCTAATCGAGCAACGGGCGTGGTAATAATCCCATGATTAAATTTATTTTTTGGAGAAGCGGTAATTGGCAATCTTCCTTTAATCGCATTTACGCCAAATAAAGCTTGTGCTGCCAAATCTTGCGTCATCTCATCTCCTTCATAAGCGGCTAATATATAATCGGCATCATCAAAATATTTTAAGGAATAAGGGTTGCCAAAGACGGTAATAATTACTTTGGTTTCTTCACTTAAAGCCTTTAGAAAAGTGCGGGTACTTCTAGAAATACCATAGCCTTTACTTGGGCTGTTATTCATTTTGTGTAAACCGACAATGACCACATCTTTCTTTTTTAACATTTTTATTAAAGCAGGAAACTGTTTGACATCAATTTCTTTGCCTGTTTGGTAATGCGTCATTTTACCATACTTAGCTAGACTATTTTGGAAAGGAGTGGCATTTGTTACCCCAATACTAAGCGTGGCAATCGTCGTTTTATCTAAATTTTGGAGTGGAATTAATTGGTTTTTATTACTAACCAAAGTCAGCGCATTCTCAATTAATTTTCTTTTTAAAATCTTTGCTTCCGTAGAGTTTAAATCTGCTCGGATATGTTCCGTCTTTGCTGCCTTATATTGGTTTAAATCGTATTGATATTTGGCCAATAATATCCTTTTAATTTTCTCATTAATCGTATTGGTATCTAATTTTCCTTCTTTTAAATAACGATTAATCTCTCGAACAGAGGCATGAATATTATCAGGCACTAATAACACATCTGCACCAGCAACTAAGGCTTCTGCTTCTGGCACGCCTGGTTTAAAATGCTTGGTCACGCCCTTCATTTCCATCCCATCGGTATATACCAATCCTTTAAAACCTAATTGGTCTTTTAATAAATCCGTTATCACTTTTTGGGATAAAGAGGTGGGTCTATTTTTACTGTCATCCAAAGCAGGGACATTTAAATGCGCCACCATAAAACTTTGAATCCCTCGGTCTATCAACACTTTAAAAGGATATAATTCAATACTATCTAAACGGTCTAAACTATGTGGAATAATCGGTAAATCGTGGTGAGAATCAACATCTGTATCGCCATGCCCAGGAAAATGTTTGGCACAAGCCATTACTTTTCCATCTTGTAAGCCCTGCATGTACATATAACTTTTGGTCGCTACATTATAACGGTCTTCTCCAAAAGAACGAGTGCCAATGACAGGATTAGCCGCATTATTATTCACATCAGCAACAGGCGCAAAATTGACGTGAATGCCAATTCTCCTGCATTCCTGAGCAATCTGTTTGCCCATTTCATAAATCAAGCGATTATCTTGAATGGCTCCCAACATTAATTGCCGAGGATAACTCATCGTACTGTTTTTCATCCGCATGCCTAAGCCCCACTCCCCATCAATACTGACCATTAAAGGTACTTTCGATAAAGACTGATATTCATTAATTAATTGAGTATGTTTTTCTGGGGTACCTTGGAAGAAGCACAGTCCGCCTACTTTATATTTTTTTATTTGATTTTTGACACTTTGGATATGGTCTGCCCCTAGGTCAGAATGCGCCCGTATCATAAATAACTGTCCAATCCGTTCCTCAGGAGTTAAGGAATTAAAGACAGAATCTACCCAAATTTTGGCTAATTCATCTACGTCATCATTGTCGTTAAATGGAGGTGCATCGCTTGTCCCTAACAACAGGAACAAAAAAGGCAGGCATATAAGTAGTCTTAATTTCATAGGATTCTACAGGATGAACAAGCGAACCCGAAGGGTGAATGTCCACAGGACATTCAAGCGAGTGAACCGCGAAGCGGACGGGTTGCTTGATTAACAGGATTATGCAGGATT
>CAZXYA010000339.1:0-10242 GCA_964644655.1 uncultured Saprospiraceae bacterium
GGTTTTTGTTGTACTACAAAAAATATTAGACTGTTTTCTGTCAAGAACTACTTATGGATATAGTCTTATTGCTTCTATGGGACTAATCTTTGCTATTTCCTCTATTGCAACTCCATCACTTGGGTTAGCTGTTATTGTGATTTTACTAACAGGTACTCTATCATAAGAATGAATTAAAATCATTACTGATAATCAATAAGTTGTAATTTTAAAATGTAAAGTTATTTTTAAATCCTTCCCTAATAACATTTTCAAAAACAACAACGCCAGAACAAAACAATGAACCACGTCCAATTAGATGCCTTAATTGGTACTATAGCTGTTTTATTTTACCTTTATTATCGTTCACAAATAAAACAAAGTAAAGTTTATGTTGATGAAATAATCAAGGCATTTGCTTTAGGTTTTAGCTGTTCTTTTATTTTCAAAATCATGTTGATTGGCTATTATAGTGAGTGCAGCGAAATAGGAGATGTAGGTAATGGTTGTCTCCTAGTTGGTGGGTTTGTGTTAGTCGTATTTGCTTTACATGGTTATCTTATTTCTTTGCGAAAAAAGGATAGTAATTGATTAGACCCAAACTGCAAAAATACTTTTTCCCTGATGCACGACTTTTTCCGTTTTCCAAGATCGCTTTTTTCGGTCATCAAAAATTAAGAGAAATCCTTCCTTTACTTGGTGAATATCCAGATAATCCGCTAATTGTGTTAACCCTTTTTCGTGATAAGCAGCACCGTACCATAATTTTAACTCGATAATATAGCGATGTTGAAAATAGGTTACGATTATATCCAATCGCTTTTCTAAAGAGGTTTGTACTTCTTTAAAGGAATAGCCTTGACCATTCAATATCGGTGCTAAAAAAGCTAGAAATATCGTTCTACCTTCTCGTTCATAAAAATCTTTGTCTTTTTCCTGATATTGTTCTTTCATAAACTGTTGAAACCGAAGTAAAACGGCTTCCATATCCAAAGCATTATCGGGCAACATAAAATGTTGTCCCAAGACATATCTAGGTTGTATATTACTAGTTAAGACTTTAGAGGTCATATAATTATAAATCAATTGCTCATAAATTCGATTATGAATTTTTAATCGACCATTATTTTTAAAAACACCATATAACACACCTCTATGAATGATTGGATTATGCTGATTATAGGGTACATGCATCCCTTCTATTAATACTTGTTTGACCAATTCATATAAGTCTGTATTTTGTTCTAAATTTTTAATTAAACTATCAAAATTGGTATTGTTTTCTTTTAGTAATAGACGAACAGCTGCTTCTAAATCTCCTATCGACCAATTAGACTTTTTAGCAATCGGTATAACATCTTCTGCAATGAGTTTACATAATTTGCTTACGAGAAATGGATAGCCTGCGGTGTAATACCATAACCTTTCTGAAAGCACAGGAATATCCATTTCTACTTTGGTTGCCTCTTTATATTCCTGTAACATTGAGGCAATTTCGGTAGGATTAAAACTCATTTTTACTTTAAAATCAGTCGCAATATTCCACGGACTATTATATTCTGTATTTCCTGCTGTACGGATTTTCTGTTTTAGCGTTTTTATATCGTGTACGCCTGCTAAAACAATGCTATGAAAGGTAAGATGTCGTGCTTGATGTCTCGACAAGTATTTGGTACGTAGCATCCCTAAAAAATTTAGAAAAGCATCATAATTACTACTAGCATCTACTTCATCTATGATTAAGACTATTTTTTTGTCTAGATTCTTTACAAGGCGAGTTATAAATTTTGATAAACGCCCCATGTCAGTAATATTCTTTTCTTCTTTGTCAAAAAAATCGACTAATTCAGGTCGTTCAATTTCAAAGAAATCGGCCAATTGTCGAACAAACATTTTAGCAAACGCTTCATCCGATTCATGCCAGGCATCATCAATGCCTTGAAAATTTAACTCTATTGGTAAGAAATCATCTAGTTTTTCTAAGGCTGTTGCCAAAAAATATAAAGTCGTTGTTTTGCCATATTGTCGAGGTCGATTGATGGTAAAATATTCGCCGTCTTCAATCAAAGCTAAGGTTGCTTTAATCTTTGCACTATTATCCATCATATAATGCTGTTGAGGATAGCAAATACCAGTTATATTAAATTTTTTTGGCATGGACTTCTATTTTTTTAAACAAATATAGTCTATTTTTTGCCAAAAAATGCTCAAGCAACGTGTTGATTTAATTGCTGTGCCTGCCGCTCATACAAACTAAATCCAAAAGAAGAAACATACTGTTCAAAATCTTTTTCGGCTACAATCTCATACATTGGATGATCTAAATCGCTTAAAATTCGACGACCATTGGTTAAATATAATTTGGCTAAATGTGGTAAATGGCTGGCTTCAAATAAAGCAATATAAATAAAAGTTGCCAATTCTATTTCACTTAAATAATCAATAGAAGGGAACAAATAGGGCACTTGTTCTAAAATATGATTTTCTATAATTCTAGTTGTAGCTAAGCTTTCTAATTGATTTAAGTAATAATCGACTGCGGAAAATTCATACAAAGGCAAAGACCGTAAAATACTTGCCAATCGAATCGCATCTTCCCAATTTTTTATCTTTTTGCCTTTTAAATCAATACCAATTGCTCGGAATCCTTTTCGACCATAAGCGTCTAATGCAAAATGATATTTAATAAAAAAGGTATGCAAAATACCTCGGATATTCAATAGGATTTTACTGTATAATACTTCCCCTTTTCGCAAAGGCATATCGTCCAAATCCAATTGTAATTGTTCTATCAATCGGTCTTTGTTAATACGGTTAAATCCAACTTGATGGAAAACTTGCAAACCTCTTTGTTTACCAAAGGCGATGATGGAAAAATTATTAGGTGTATGGCTGCTCATAATTTTGAAGAGTTGTGGTCTTGAGATGATTGATGATGTATGATTTGCTCAGACAATAAACCTGATTTTAAATGTTAAGCTATCAACAATTTTGTCAAATAGGACGACTGTACGAAACAGCCGCCCTATATGGATAGTTATAGCCCGAACATACTTTTCCAAGACCAACTTGGGGTCGATGTATTAAATTCAGAAAAGGAATCAAATAACCAATTTACGACCGCATCTGTGTCTCGCAAATCTATCGCCATAATTCTGGGTTCATCGCCTTCTTCTTGCACGACTTCTCCAATAGAAAAAGGGAAGATTTTGGCATTTTCGATAATACTTTTGTTTTCCATAAATCGACGTGTTTGTGGTAAATAATCTTCTACTACATCATTCAAATATAGGCGGTCAGTTAAGTCTTTATCAAACTTAGAAACGATGACACCTACGTTTTTCAAAGGCACTTCCAAATTGCGTACATAGCCAAAGAAATTCATAAATAAATCATCTTCTCTCAGGGTTTCTATTCTTTCTTTATAATCTGCGATTAATAAAAAGGACATAGAAATATCAGGACAAGTCAAATATTTTTTAATCTCGGACCGCAATTCTCCTGTGCCACCATCTTCATCATCCGTATTGATTTTTCGCAAATCTTCCCCTGCCATTTCAATGAAGGTTAAATTAACTGTTTCGTCACTTACAGGATGTGTTAAAGCGACGTCATATTCTACAATTGTTCCTGCTGGCGTAGCATTTGGAAATTCCCCAAAAGTGATATTTCGTACAATTTTATTGATGTGATTAATGCCATCCTTATTACCTGTAGGATTGATCGTTTTAGCATATTTTCGTCGGATATAAAGGTCGATAGCGGCTAAAACCGTTGTTTTTCCAGACCCTGTGTAGCCAAAAACAAAAATGAAATTGCTGTTTTTTGCTTGTAAGGAAGTATGCTCTTTTTTCAATACTTTCCGTTCTTTTCGTTTTTTTCCAATTGTAATGGGAATGCGTGGTAAGCCGCCAATCAATGGCCGATTTTCAACAGGTGCGGGTACTGGCTGAGGCCTTTCTATGGGGATATTTGGGGTGATTTTATTTTTTTTAGGAAAAGTTTCTTGAAAATCGGTCATAATATCTTCATCATCGAAGGTCTCAAATTCTTCTTCTACTAAATCTAAGTCTTCCATGGCTTCTCTAAAATCATCAAAATCTGCTGGATCTTCCGTTTCCTCAAATTGCTCATTGATGGTTTTAGGAGCTGTTTTCTTTTTTGGACGCTTTAAAGTAGTGACCTTAAAATCATCGTTAATGGTATTGCCCGTAGTTGGACTATTTGAATTAAAATCTGAAATATGATAGTTTGACATGGTTGTTTACGGTTTACGGTTTACGGTGAATGGTTCAGAGTAATACCGAATTTAAAAAATACTTGCATAGGGCAGAGAGCATAGGGTAGAGCGTTTTTTCTCTCCGCCCCATGCCCTCAGCCAAATAAAAATCAGTTAAAGGGAATGACCTCAACTTTAGGATAGTGTGAGGAACTTTTTTGGGGTTATATGCTGCTACAATTAGTCAGCTTACTTATTGTGTGTTTAGAAATTTCGTTCTACAATGAGTGGTTCTTGTGTAATATTTTTAGGTGCTAAAAAGCCTTGGAAAGCTTTTTTGTCTTTTTTACTCTTTTTAGTTTCAGCAGCTGGTCGATTCAAGACGATAATGGCAAAAAGGATGATGAAGTCAATTAAGATCGCTAATACCAAAGCAACCACTACTGCAAATGGATCACCGCCATTCTTTTTAGCCGAAAACATAGAACCTAAAGAATGACTTAGTTGCCCAATATCTCGGTTTTCAAACCGTCTTGATTCGTGGGTAAATTCAGGTAACTGACTATTTAATTTACTGCCTATTTTATTATAAGCTGTCGTTACTACTGGAATCATATCGCTATAAGTCTCCCAATCTGCCTGCCCCATTGCTGCGATTGTATTTGTCAATACCGAATCTATCTCTTCATTAATTGGCGTGATGAACGATACATAGCTATCTTGATTGGTTTTTAAATTACTTTCTGCAATCCTTGCTGCCTGATCTTTCTGGCGATGTATTTTCCCTTTACCCGGTCGGACATTATTCTGATATTCTTCGTTAGCAATTGTCCGCTTTTCTTTAGCAATCGTTGTTAAAGCCTCAATCTTATAATGACGCTTAGCGGCTATTTCTCCTTTTTGGATTAAATCTGATAAGGCGTCTTTATGAGCTTCGAGTTCTTTATATAAAATCTTTTCGGAAGAGAATTTTCCAAAAATGAAATTATAATTCAGTAAAACACTAAAAGAAGCAACAAAGACATAGCTTAGAATCATCCCTGCTTGCCTGTTCTCTTGATAAGCTTTGGGTAATTGCAAAGCAATCGCAATCATAATTAAACTCAAAGCGGCTGCTACAGCGATGGAAAAAACGCGACTACCTAGCATCGGTTCTAAACCCATCGCCGTGGTGTAGCAACTGACTGTTCCCATAATAATAATCGCTAAATTGAATAAGGCAGATTGTTTTGTTTCGGGCGCCTGTTGAGGCGTTTTCTGAAAAGAATTAGTATGCATAATTTTTAATTTTGAATAATCTAAAGTAGGGAGTTGTTAGTGCAATTGTCGGTTGTCAGTTGTCGGTTGTCAGTTAGTTCGAAAAACTGACAAACTGATAACTCAACTCACAACTGACAACTGCACTTAACTCTTTACATTTTTTTAATCGGTTGTTTGTTATTGTGAATGTGCGGTAAAAACGGTGGGGAACGTATTAATTATTTTATGACTTTTAGTCGATTGGGGGATTCTAGTAGTGAAATGGGTAGGAAAATGGGGTGAGTTTAGACTAGTTTTTTGGAGGTATTTAATAGAATGAGTACTTACTCAAAATTAATTGACACTTTAGAAAATGGGTAATGAGTTGATGAGTTTATAAGATAAATGAGGTAAATAAAGCGTTTTCGACCAAATGCTAATCTCATAAAACTCATAAACTCATAAAACTCATAAACTTAGTGTTTACAACTTCATTCTTACCGAATCAAGGTTACATTTCCCTTAACTGTCCTGATTTGTTCGCCAACCTGATATTCTATAATATAAATATAAACGCCAGAAGGCATTAGGTCTTCTTGGTTATTGCGTCTGCTACCATCCCAACCTTTTTCTGGTACTTCGTTATCATAGATTAAAGTACCCCAACGATTATAAACTTTAAAGATGGTGATATTATCTGTTTTTTCTGAAAGGGCTATGGTGAAATAATCATTTAAGCCATCATTACCAGGGGTAAATACATTAGGAACGGTGGGGGGGAGGACAGTAATGCTTGTTTCTAAAAAGAAAATACAGCCATCGCTAGTAGTAATCGTTGCTTCGATGGTTACCGTACGGACTTCTTCAGAAACTGGCGCATTAGCAAGGGGGATATAACTCAATATTAAATCATTTGCTCCGATAATTACTTGCCCATCTTCTCTCCATTCAATATCAATAATATTTTCTAAATCTGTTTGTAAGACTATGGAATCAACACTTTCTCCAATGAAAATGATATTGGTATCTAAGTTTACTAAAGTAGTATTGGAAAAATCGGTAACAGCTATTTCTGTTAAACCCATAATTGAACAATTCATCCAGGTACCTGATAAGATATAAGTTGTTGTTTGAATAGGGGAGACACTTGGGGTGGGACAATCGGAACAACTGATATTTTCAGTTGGTGACCAGGCTAAATTTGTTGCACCTTCAGGTAAATCTATTAATAAATCAATCGTTTCGCCTTCACAAACAGGATTAACGGTTGGAGTAATGTCAATTTCTACAAAAGGTTGGACATTAATGATGGCAGTTGAGGTATCTAGGCAGATACCATTTTGATTAATTCGATTTAGTAAAACAGTATTTGTAGGTGTAAGTACTAAATTATAAAGGGAATCTGAGCTATCAAAACCTATATTGGGCAACCATTGATGTTGGATAATTGGATAAAGTAAGGAATCGTAAATGGGAGAACTTAGTATTAGCTGCGTCCCTAAACAAATGGTGGTATCGGCTGGTGAAATTACTAGGTTTGCAGGTAAAGAATCTACCGTAATGGTTACACTATCTAAAATTGGAATACTACAATCTATATTAGACACCCTTAAAAAATAGGTCGTTCTTGCACTTGGTTGAACAATTGGGTTTGCAATTGTTGCTGTAAAATCATCAGAATTAGTAAACCATTCATACATCTGTCCAGCAATTGAGGTTCCACCTAGATGAATGCTATCACCTAGACATAGTTGTTGATTATTGGCAATGTGATAAATAGGGGTAGCGCCTTCTTCTATGGTAAGCCTCATCGTGTCACTTACTAAACAACTACCTTTTTGGAGGTCTAGGATATATTCAAAATCACCAGCATCGTTTGCGGTCAATATAGGATTCGGACAATTCGTACAACTCAAATTAGCTATTCCAGTAAGACTGGACCAATTATAGCTTACATCTGATACATTAATTTCACTATTTAGAGCAATAATAGCGCCTTGACAGATGGACTGGTCCGCACCTGCATTGGCATTAATTACTTCGATGGTAACTTCTGTTGCAATCGTACTACAGACATTACTAGCATTAAGCGTATAGGTCGTTGTTTCGGTTGGTGAGGCTATTGGTGTAGGACAACTTCGACAACTCAAACTTTCGTTTGGACTCCATTCATAGGCGGAAGCGCCATTTGCATTCAAAGTAATTGTTTCTTTTCCACAGATAAAAGTGTCTTGGCTTACTTGGATACTATTTGGAATGTTGGTCAAAACACCGGGTGTGGTTCCTGCAAAATCAATGGCAATAGCTCCACTAAAAATAACACCATCAAAGTCATTGATTAAAACAGCATAGACTTCCCCTTTTTTGACTTGTAAGGGTTTGAGAAAACCTTCTCCAAATGCGCCTTCACAAACACTTGTAACAGGTGTACCTAATTCAGGGTTGATATTTGCCAAGCCAGTCAAACTATAAAGTAAATTATCTGCCCAAGAACTTCTAATTGGCTGTGAATTCTCTGAATTGACACAAGTATTTTCCAGATTATCAAAAGGACCCCAAATATTAAAATCAATATCGACCAATTCATCGGGATCATTATTACTAAGTAAAAAAGCAAATTCCCCATCCGCTTGTGCTTCAAAAGTAAACCAGGTATAATTAGTTTCAAAAACATCTTCCCAACAACCATTATTGATACCAAACTTGAAAAAATCGCTGTCACCTGAACCTAGTTCTACGGTTAAAGCGGTCGGCAAGTTAGGATCACATCCATTTAAGACCAATGCATTTTCACAGTCGGAGGCAGAAGGAAAAACGACTGGACAAGTCGTAGACGTATCGATAGAAATATTAAAAGGTGTACAATTGTGTTCATTGGCAATCAAAAAATAATAAGTACCTTTTTCTTCTAGCGATACATTTGGCAAAAAGAGCGTCGATTGGTTTTCTACTCCTTGTTTTTGATTAATACAAACAGCATCACCTGATTCAGGGCAACCTCTTAAAATAGAGATACCTGTTTCTGGATTGATACCCTCAAGCGTAATAGCAACACATTCATCACCTGGCGAATCATAGGCAAAAATATACTCCAATCCATTTAAAAAATCATCGCCTCCACAAGGACCAATTTCTATATTGTTTCCAGCAAAACAAGTACTCAAGTTAGTGGCTACAAAAGGAATTTGTCCGATAGGAGCTGGGGCATCGCAAGTCGTAGGTATTACTTCAGGACATTCTTCAACTAAACATTCCCAATTCAATTTAAATCCACTTCTGGTTTGGGAAGCATCAGAGGTAAATTGAACCGTTATGCATTCGCTTTTGGCATAAGCAAGTGAAAATTGCCCGATTCTATCAATAGTAAGTAGTTGTTGACCAGTAGTTGTTGGTCCTTCAAAAATAGTTAGTCGATCAAACTCTGCTTCTATGTCATAATTTTCTACTTCAATAGCAATACAACCATGAACTTCAGTCGGGCAAATGGTGAAAGAATGATTTTCAAAATTGTCATAGGCTCCTTCATCCCCTCCTGAGTCAAATAAAGTCCCTTTACACAGATTGGTACTAGCCACTTCTCCTATATTAAAAAAGGTCGTTAAAGTTGCTATACAAAGTGTGGAATTGCCCCAATTGGAACTAGCCGTAGCAGAAAAATTATTTACAAAAACTAAACACAAGCCTATAGCGCAATACTTCATTTCGGTTTTTATTTGAGAAAATGCTTTGGTAGGGCTATTTGTTATCACCAATTAACAGCAACAAATAAATTTTCTTAGTAAAACAAAATTTGGAAAAAATCCTATTTCTTAAATTTAAATCATTTAAAACTGTTAATGGACTGTTATTAATATTGGCCGATTTTTAACAAAATGATTTTTTATTAAAAACGTAAGAAAATCGTCAATTTTCACCGAAGAATTAGCTAGATTTTCCTGAAACTACCTTATTTTTGCGCTTGTTTTGAAGAAAACAAGCTATTAACAACTGTTTTAATTAACAGAACCTTAAATTTCCTTTAAGACATTTTAAGGTATAATTGAACGTCTTTTGAATGTACAAGTTACTATCCGTAGTCAGTTATCCGTTGTCAGTTACAAGCTAATGGACAACCGACAACTGAAAACCGACAACTGAAATGAATCTAACAATTGACATAGGCAATACTCGAACTAAATTCGGTTTTTTTCACGAACAGGAATTAATTGAGAAAATTGTCGTAGAAAAATGGCGATTAGCGGATCTAAAAAAAATCGTAAACAACCAAAACGTTGAAAATATCATCTGTTCTACTGTAAAGACAGTTAATAGACAGATGGAAACCTACTTAAAGCAACATTGGTATTTTTTAAATTTGAATGCCAAAACACCTTTGCCGATTCAAAATCTATATGGTACGCCTAAAACCTTAGGTAAAGATCGTTTAGCAGCAGTAGTGGGTGCGAATGCCTTGTTTCCTAAGCAAAATTGCTTGGTCATTGATGCAGGTACTTGTACCACTTATGATGTGATAGATGCAGCAGGCAATTATTTGGGAGGTAATATTACCCCTGGTTTGGGAATGAGATTTAGAGCAATGCAACATTTTACGGCAAAATTACCCTTAGTAAATAAGCCAGAAAATGTTAAAACTGGGATTGGTAAAAATACAATAGAAGCGCTGCAAGTTGGAGGAGGGTTAGGCAATGTTTTAGAAATGGACGCCTGGATTCAGTTTTTTCAAGACAAATTTAAAGGGATTAACACAACCTTAACAGGAGGAGATGCTGAATATTTTGCTAAACGGCTGAAAACTAAGATATTTG
>CAZXYA010000340.1:0-2176 GCA_964644655.1 uncultured Saprospiraceae bacterium
TCATTAACTCAGTATCCTCAAAAAGTGTCGAATATTTCTGCTCAGGTACTTAGTTGCTAATCTAAACATGCTAATCATCAACCTATCTGTAGTATTCCTTTCGATTAGCATCATAATCGTAGAAAATGAAAATCCCCCTAATAAAGCACTCACAAAAAACATCTGATTAGCCAATTTGTTCATATATTCTAAAGGAATTTCCACCATATTTAAATTTTAAACTCTAGTTGTTTTTCTATTAATTCAATCCTGATTTGACTACCTCGTAGTCCATTATTGCATTACATCAGTTAATGATATTACACCAATAAACAAAAAATGGCTCACAAACCAAAGTCTGCAAGCCATTTTCCGCCAGAACTTGTCAAAGCTCTACTAAAAAACCTCCTTCTCCGTAGGCTTTGGCTTCTTCTTCTTACGACGCGTCTTAAATAACTCAACGACCTCTTTTTCCTTCATAAAACCTAATTCTACAAAAGTAGAAGAAACGAATTTTTTAATATCTTGGTAGTCCTTACCCCGCTTATCGGTATATCTTTTTAATAATTTCTTGATGTACACCATACTCGAATCTTCCACATCTTGATTAAACTGTTGGTTACCAAAAATTTTCATGTACACAGGATAACTCTTTCTAGCTAAGTTAATCAATTCATTATAATCTCTTTCTTCTAGATTCTTGATTAAGCGAGTATAGTATCCATAAATGACCTTTCTTACACATTCGTTGATTAAGGAACGACCTTCGTGGGCATTATAGAACGTGTGTACTTCCTCGATAGTGGCCTCTTCTAAATAACCTTTGGTATGGATTGTTTCTACCAAGTTATAATACTCTGTCAATTCATCTTGAATGTCTCTAGAGACAATCGCAGATACTCGATTTTCCGCTGTACCATCTACATCTAAAGAACTATTTTGTAAAAACATTAACTCCGTCAAAAACTTTTCAGGAAAGTTTGGTATTTCTGTTCTTACTTTGTTGAACACACCATTTAAGTGTGCCATATAATCTTTGTCCAACTCCCAGAAATTCGCATACAAACAAAGGATTTCAATGATTTCATCGGTCTTTTGAAAATCTTCATTACTAAGAAAGGTCGCTATCGGCGAAATCAAACTTTCGTTATTTGCCTTTAACTCCAAACGGTGCAATAAGAAAGATTTTAAAGAAGTAAATAAAATCTTTAACTCCGACATATTGGATGGGAAAACCGCCGATAAATATTTAGCATCTTTAAATTGACGCTTATATCGGTTATAACCTGCAATTCTTTCCTTCAATATTCGGTAATTATCCTTTTTCATGCTGCGCAAAAAGTAGTTGATGCGCTTATTCGTTACCTCGTTCAATAAGTTGGTAATCCAGATATCACTACTCAAAGCAAAGCCCATTTGCACACTCTGTCCAATCCGCTGACGTATGATGTCAAAATTGGCGGAGTTGCAAATTGCCATCAAAACATCCTTAAAATGATCTTGTGGTAAAATGTATTTATAGCGATCATTGATTTCGCCTCTCAATACCGTAAAACCAATAATTTTTGGTAAATATAAGCCCTCAAATCGCTCATCTAATAAATACTTTTCTAAGGCAATTAATTGTAAAGGATAATAAGCCGAAACAGATTCGTATATCGCCCCAATCTTTGGTTCAAACATCTCTTGCATTAACTTATAATCCGCTTCTTCTTCTTCCTCTAAATACTTTGCTAACTCATCAGAAGCTTGAACTTCTTCTGCAATTTCATTCAGCTTGTCAACATAATATTGATCTAATGCTTCCATAATTTTAATTTGAGAGTAGAGAACTAAGAATAGAGAATAGAGATACTCAACTGTTTTGAGTTAAATCTCTATTCTCTACGCTCTAATCTCTATTCTTTAGTGTTAATAAAAAGTAGAACCTAGTAGTGCAATTAAGCCCTACTAGGTTCTTATATCTTAAATTCTAAATAAGATTTGTCGCCTTGAGAGTTGAAAAAATAAAGTAATCTTTATCTTTCAGAGCACAAATATAATGGAAAAAAAATATTTATGCGGGATATTTGAGAATTGTTTTATGGTTGAATTGTTAAATTATACGCTACCCTACTAAAATTATTTTAGTGTTTTCGCCGCGCAGCGGCGAAAACAGGGGGAGTTTCGAGGGTGAGGTAAAGTCTATTTATTCTAT
>CAZXYA010000340.1:2186-10214 GCA_964644655.1 uncultured Saprospiraceae bacterium
GGGGGAAACGGATTTTTTTCGAGCCTAAAGCTCGAAAAAAATCCGCTTTCCCCTCAAGCTCCCTCTCCGCCCGAGCTGCGAAGCAGCGTAGGGCGGTAATATCCATTTTTAGTAGAGTAGTTAAATTGTTCCCCTTCTAACTATAAAACCATATATATTCCTATGCCCTTCGCTCTAAGCCCTCTGCTAAGTAGTTATCTTAGTTCAATACAGGTTTTCCTGCATTAACAAAAATTTGATTAATCTGATCGGTAAATGCTTGGTCGCCTAATTCTCTAGCCATTCCCTCTAAACTACCTTTAGCATTTTGTGCTAAATTCTGGTCTCTAGAAAATCCAGCAGCTAAATCTTCAGGGTCAATAGATTGATAGAAATTCAAATATTCTGCTGACTCTTGTGCCAAGATTAATGCATGCTGCTTCGCTTTATCTGTTGCACCTGCAGTCGTATAAGATTGTATGAAATAAAATGAGTTATAATCATATGGGAAATTCATATTTGGAAATGCTTCAAAATACTTATCACATAATTCTATCGCTTTGGCATTTTCTCCTCTTCTGATAAATTCTTGCACGGCTCTTAAAAGCATATAACGATGACTCTGCACACTTGGCGCATAACTTTTGTCAACAAATAATTCATATTTATCGAAGTTCCCCCACATGAACTTATTCATCACATTATCATATACTTTATCTGCATCTACTCGCCCTTTACCTAAAACGCCTGGTACTAATGGATCTTTACCTGCTTTTACAGGGATTAATTTTAATCCTAAACCTTCCATCTGTAAATATTCGTCCAATCCTAATAAAGATTCTTGACGAACCGTTACGGCGAAGTAAATTGGTCGTTCCCATGCATTATTAGCGATAATATCCATTACTGCCAAATCACCTTTCAACACATAGCTTTTGTTAAGGTCAAAATTAATTGCATCTACTACATTCCCTAAATCTTTAACTACATTATTTTGTTGAACTAAATTTCTATTAACAGGAATAGACAATTTCGCAGTTGGCAAATAACTTTCTAAGGTTCGACCACTATTGACAGGAACGGGATGATCTTCGTTGACAAATTTAATGGCATCTCTCATATCCATCCTAGGCCCATTTTTATAAGGATCAACGAATACTTGGTTTCGCTTATATCCCCTAATCTGATCAGGCGTTAGGGTTAATTTAATGGGTGGTGAATCATTGACCTTTCGGTTTAATTGGTTGATGTACCAATCTACTGCAATCAAACTTAAATTCACTACCCGTACATCTCGGCGAATATTTTCCACCTCTTGTGCATACCATAGTGGATAAGTATCATTATCTCCATAAGTGAAGATAATGGCATTTTTATCACAAGATTGTAGGAAGTTATTGGCATAATCTCTAGCGCCTGTGTGATGTCTTCGACTCATATCATCGAAATTTTGGAAGCCCATCAAAAATGGGGCAATCAAAACAATTGCACTTGCCGCTATAGCACCTACCGGTAAATTACTTTTAACTCTATCTCGATATATTTCAAATAGCGCCAATACTGCCATCCCAATCCACATCGCAAAGGTAAAGAAGGATCCAACCAGTACATAATCCCGCTCTCTTGGTTCGTTTGGAGGCTGATTAGAATAAACAATAATCCCTAACCCTGTAATTATGAATAAGGCCAATAGTCCCATAAAATCTTTCCCCCTATTCTTGGCATGAAAGAACAAGCCTAATAAACCAAATAAGAGCGGTAAAAGGTAATATTTATTAGTTCCTTGATGTTTTGCCATAGAAGTTGGCAGTTCATCCATATTATACAATCGGGCTTCATCTAAGGGTTTAATGCCTGACATCCAATGTCCGCTCTTTTTATCCCAAGAATAGTAACCCTGTTCTGCATTCTGCTTACCCGCAAAATTCCACATAAAATAGCGGAAATACATCCAACCAAACTGATACGAAAACATAAATTTCATATTGTCGGCAAAAGTGGGTTCTCCTTGTGGTTTCCCAATCCATTGACGATACAGATTAGGGCGTCCTTGGCTTCCATCACTCATTCTAGGAAAAAGTACTTTATCTTTATCCGCATAAGAATAAGAGATTTTTTTATCTACAATTTCATATTTACCCCCTACTCTACCATACCGATCTTCTTCTTCCACTTTCTGCGGAGAGGCAGTAAAGTTTGGTCCGCTCAATAAGGCTCTTTCTCCGTATTGTTCCCGATTTAGATAAGGCAATAAACGCATTGCATCATCCGGATTATTCATATTAATAGGCGTATTAGCATCTGCTCGAATGACGATAACACCAAAAATGGAGAAACCAATAACGACCAAACTAGCTGCCACAATTAATTTCTGTGCTAAGCCATTTTGATTTTTATGGGCATATCTCAGGCCACCATAAATCAAGCCGCCAATAATCATCAAAACAAGTAATAAGCCGCTATGGAAAGGCAAGCCTAAGCCATTGACAGCTACTCTTTCCATTAATGCCCACAAAGTTGGTATCCCTGAGATGATGACATTTTGTATAAAAACTATAAAAACTAATCCAATTACTGAAGCGATTGCCATTCCTAAAAGGTTCACATTCTTATATTTCTTGAAGTAATAGAATAATGCTAAGGCAGGAAAGGTCAATAAACTCAATAAGTGAACGCCCGCAGAAAGTCCAGCTGAAAAAATAGCTAAAACTAACCATCTGTCTGTGTCTGGTTCGTCTGGCAAACCATACCATTTGATAACTGCCCAAAGCGTCATGGCTGTAAACATGGTAGACATGGCATATACCTCGCCTTCTACTGCTGAAAACCATATAGAAATACAAAAAGCAGATGCTAACCCTGCCACTAAGCCCGAACCTGCTAAGGCATAAGATTCTGCCGTATCTGGCTCTCGATCTCTACCTACTAAAGCCAATCGACCTAAAGTAATAGTAGACCAACAGACAAACATAGCTGCAAAAGCAGAGACTACACCCGACATTAGATTTACCGCAAAAGCAATATCTGCTGGATCATTGGAAATTAATTCCGCTACCCAAGTAAACATCCGACCAACAATCATAAATAAAGGCGCACCTGGGGGGTGAACCACTTCTAGTTTATAAGCACCCGTGATAAATTCACCACAATCCCATAAACTACCCGTTCTTTCTACGGTCATCGCATATACGACAAAAGCGATTAAAAAGACGAGCCATCCTGCTAGTGTTTCTGGTTTTCTAAGAGATTTCATATTTTATAGTCATTAGTTTATAGCCAAACGTCAATGTTGAATGCTAAATGTTGAATTGAAAACTGTATTCATAGCATAACCTTCTTTTGACTGCATAGGCTATTAAAAACTGATTGATAAGTGCTTGTATTGTATCGTTCTTAATAAAAAACCAAAACAAACTACAATACAATTATAAATTAATTTGATTTATTGTAAAATATAATTTCTTGTATACCTCATTAAAATGACAATAATTTCCCAACTTAAGTATTTCAATAAGTGTTAAAAAATTATTTCATCGAAAATATGGTCAAATTTTATTTTCTTTGCGCCTTCAAATTCTTTTCTTCAAAATCAAATGCACCGCAAATGTAAGAAAAGAATAACATCTTGTAAATGTTAGACCTACGGGTTAACCTCTCATTAACTGGTTGTTTGTCTTTTATAAGATGTATTTAAATAGTAGAAAATCCTGACATAGATTGCGCAAAAATTCACTTTTTGTTGCAGTAATACCAAATTATTTACCGTTAGAACTAATTTTAATTGAAAAATACTGGTTGCTGGCTGCTAGTTATCCCGATGAATCGGGACAACCAGCAACCAACAACCAAGTTCATCCCGATTTATCGGGGCAACCAGCAACTAATATGTTAAAAAGAATCAATCCAACAGAAACAGTAGCGTGGAAAGCATTAGAAAAACATTTTCAAACGATAGAGAATGTGCAGATGAAGGATTTATTTGCACAGGATAAAGGGCGTTTCGAACAATTTTCTAGCACTTTTGAAGATATTTTTGTGGATTATTCTAAAAATAGAATGACGCAAGAAACGCTAGATTTATTATTGCAACTAGCAGAAGAAGTGGATTTGAAGGATGCCATTGCACAAATGTATAGTGGGCAAGTTATCAATGAAACAGAAAATCGAGCAGTACTACATGTCGCTTTGCGGAATCAATCGGATGATGTCATTGAAGTAGACAATCAAGATGTGATGCCCGAAGTCAAGGGTGTTTTAAATCAAATTAGAAATTTTTCTGCCGATTTATTATCTGGTCGCCTACGAGGTTATACAGGAAACCCAATCACGGATGTCGTGAATATTGGAATTGGTGGGTCTGATTTAGGTTTGGTGATGACAACCGAAGCGCTAAAACCTTATTGGCATCCTAATATTAAAGTCCATTATGTCTCTAATATAGATGGGTCGCATATTGCAGAGACGCTGAAAGATTTATCCCAAGAAACAACGCTTTTTATCATCGCTTCTAAATCTTTTACGACGCAAGAAACGATGACAAATGCAAAATCTGCCAAAGCATGGTTTTTGGAATATGCCATCAACGAAAGTACAGTTGCAGAGCATTTTGTGGCGGTTTCTACCAATATTGAAAAAGTAACGGAATTTGGTATCGCTCCCGAAAACATCTTTGCTTTTTGGGATTGGGTCGGCGGTCGTTATTCCTTGTCTTCGGCGATTGGCCTCTCTATTGCTTGTACGGTTGGATATAAAAATTTTGAAGGGCTTTTGGAAGGTTTACATTCAATGGATAATCATTTCAAAACTGCACCTTTCCAAGAAAACCTGCCTGTTTTATTGGCCTTAATTGGTGTTTGGTACAATAATTTTTTCGGGTCAGAAACCGAAGCTATTTTGCCTTATGACCAATATTTACACCGATTTGCTGCTCATTTCCAGCAAGTAAATATGGAAAGTAATGGTAAATATGTCGATAGAAGTGGGGAAAAAGTAAACTACCAAACGGGGCCTATTCTTTGGGGAGAACCTGGCACCAATGGGCAACATGCTTTTTATCAACTAATCCACCAAGGCACGAAATTAATTCCATGTGATTTTATAGCGCCTGTGAGTAGCCAAAACCCAATTGGCAACCATCATAATATTTTACTCTCTAATTTCTTTGCCCAAACCGAAGCTTTAATGATGGGCATGGATATGGAAACAGTAGTAGCCGATTTAGAGAAATCGGGAAAATCTGCCGAGGAAATTATGGCATTGGCGCCTTTCAAAGTTTTTGAGGGTAATCGACCAACTAATTCTATTTTAATTAAAAAAATTACACCTCAAAGTTTGGGTCGCTTAATTGCCCTTTACGAACATAAGATTTTTGTCCAAGGTGTGATTTGGAATATTTTTAGTTTTGACCAATGGGGGGTACAATTGGGTAAATTATTAGCCAAACAAATTTTACCAGAATTGACGGATAATGCGCCGATTGATGGGCATGATGGAAGTACGAATGGATTGATTAATCAATTTAAGGTTTGGCGAGAGGAGGATTCTTAGTAACGACGAAAGAATAAACTCGTCCAAATGGCGGAGTTATTTTTTTGCCGTTACTTAATTGAAAAAGTTGAGGTTTCTTTCTTAAAAGGTTATATTTGTTAAAAGAATAACAAATAAAAATGACAGCATATAAAAATTTACAAATAAAATCAGGTCTTCCAATTAAAAAAATATTGGAAGTGGATTCTATTATTCTAAGTAAAAAGCTTTCTTTAGATAATTTTAAGGCGCTTGCTGTCTCCTTTCCTGATTTAAGAATGGAAAGAGATAAAGATGGGAAAACTACAATTATGTCACCAGTAAATTTTGGTACAGGTAAAAGAGAAGTTAGGGTAAGTGTATATCTTGGAAGTTGGTGGATTGCAAATGATGAAATTGGAGAGTTTTTTAGTCCTTCTACAGCCATCGAATTAAATGATACTTCTGTTAAATGTCCAGATGCTGGTTGGATAAGCGAAGAACGACTTGCCCTAATTCCAGTTGAAGAAGAAGATGATAATTTTTTAAAAGTCGCACCAGATTTCATTGTAGAAGTAAAATCAAAGTCAGATAGTCTCAAAAAATTAAAGAAAAAAATGTCAAATAGTTGGATAAAAAATGGTGTTCGACTAGCTTGGCTAATAGACCCTTATAAGCAAAAAGCATACATTTATAGGGAAAATCAAGAACTCCCTGAAGAAGTAGTTGGTTTTGAAGATAAATTCTTAGATGGTGAAGAAATCGTCAAAGGATTTAAATTATCACTAGAAAAATTTAGGATATTTAATCGAAAAAAAAGTTAAAGCATAAAAAAAGGGCTTCACATTCTCAAGTATGAAATTTGAAGCCCTTTTTTATTTATATCTCTTTAATTCGTCATTTGGCTTATATAGATAATCAGATTAAAAATTGATATTTGCTAATTTTTTAATTTATTTAGAATCCGTAGCTAATTATTTTTTTAGCTGCGGATTAGGTTAGCTACGGATTTTTATCACTTTTTTAGCTGACGCTCTATATTTATCAAAAACCTACTCCGTCAATAATTTATACTGCTCAATCTCCGCATCTGTCATCCAATGAATGTCCGTGTGTGGCGCTATATTAATGGTGAAGTAATAAAAAGCTTCTGCGTCTGCTAACGAAAATCCCATTTCTTGAAAATAGTCGATGTATGGAATATGTTCTTCATGTCCAATAGGATAATCAGTTGCTTCGTTATTATTTCCATCTGCCCAAGCATGCACGCCAATTTTACTGCCAGGTTCTCTTGTTCGAGTCGTTCCCGCCAAAAATAAATCGACAGCTCCAGAAGCTATTTCTGCCTCGGCTGGTAGATGAATTTCAATATCTTGTTGTCTGATTTTTCTAGCTGCTTCTAAATTAGCGGCGTCATCTGATGAACCAGGGCAATCCTTCATTATCATTTTAGTAATGTTTGGATGAGCTGCAATAATATTATCCCAATATTGAGACACATCGGAGTCTATCACGCCATTCATCACAACGGTATTTGCGTCTTGCATAATGAAAATACCGAAACCTGTTGGATTGATTTCCTCTTTTCCACAACTAGTGGTCAAGGTTAAAATACTGATTAAAAAAAGAAAACTTAAACTTTGCGTGATACTTTTCATGATGATTATTTTTTAAGTGAAATTTAATGTGCTTTTCTACTATACGAAGTTTCTAATCATTCCCCCTACATGTATTTTGTATTTTCTTAAAGAGATAAGAAATAATGTACTCTACCCTACTAAAATTATTTCAGTGTTTTCGTAGAGTAACGTGAGTTTTGGATATAGTTAATTGATTTTCAAAGGAATACAAGCTTACTACTTGCACTTTTGTCTAAAATGACAAAAAGGAATCGAACAGACTGTTTTTATGCGATTGATTGTCAGTTGCTTACATTCAAAATTCATCATTCAATCATTCAAAATTGACGTTAGAGTAGAAATGATGTAATAGTTACTTTTTTCCTACCTTTAATTTTTAGAATTATTATATGCAAATACTTGCCAAACTAAAATATATCACAGATGAACTACCACGCCAAAAGCATTAGAACCTTTGTTGGTGCAAAAAATTACAGCACATCCAGCGCTTTTTATAAAGCACTAGGTTTTGAAGAAAATGTACTCTCTCCGAAAATGTCTCGTTTTAAGGTCAATGAAAACTTAAGTTTTTATTTACAGGATTATTATGTTAAAAAATGGTGTGATAATTCTATGGTCTTTCTGGAAGTGGATGATTTAGATAAATGCTGGGCGGATATAGCACAATTAGATTTACCGAATCAATACAAAAACGTAAAACTTTCCGCCATCCAACAATTTGATTGGGGTAGAGAATTCTTTTTGCACGATCCTTCGGGAGTGCTATGGCATTTTGGACAATTCGCTTAGTTGTCAGATTGAAAATCAAAGCGGTAGGACGATTCAAAATTTATTATTCAAAATTAAATCTATTAAGTACTTGTACAAAATTAATCGACACTTTAGAAAGAGGGTAATGAGTTGA